>JABSPL010000121.1 GCA_013215105.1 Flavobacteriaceae bacterium | reverse complement strand
GAAGTATAATTTATCATAATGCATGGTTATTTGCTGTAATATAGCAATAAACCTGCATTTGACCATATACAAATAAGTGTTTTATGTATTTATTTAACTAAGTATTAGTTAAATAAATACTTTTTCAGCAGACCCTAGATAGAAAGGTAATGTATGATGGATATTCTTATTATGCTAATATTTATGACTTCGTTGTTGTTGCAGGGGTTCACGTAGCAGATGAGCCTTGGGGTCCTTATTATTTTTTCAATAACGACAATGTAGCCAACTTAGCTAAATACATCTATGAAGGAGGAGAACAGAATAGAGCTGGTAAAAATGACGGTATAATGTTATGGGAATTATTAGCTCAAGATACTTCTATTCACAATAACAAAGGTCTTAGCTTTATGAAGCTTTCGGACGAAATACTAAAAGGAACTACTAAAGCAAACGCTATATCCTTGGGTTAAATTGCTACAGTAGACCCATATACTGGAGGAAGCGAAGTTACCGCAGGAGCAGACGAAGAACTTATTGAAGCATTATATTGCGGTCGATCTCAATGGGATGTAAATAAAACATATTCAGTTACAGGTGAAAAAGTATATGATAATGGTAAAATATGGGTGCAAAAGGGCTGGAATAAAGGGGATAAGCCCGAAGATAGTGACTCATGGGGCCCTTGGGGATACGAAATAGATTGTGACTATTAAAAATATGTTTTCACAATACTTTTACTAAGCAAAAATATACTACCCTAAAAATGTATATCAACTTGCATTCTAAACATCAAATTATCTTGTTTGTTTTTAGTTTGTGTATAGCTAATATCTGTTTGTATTTTTAGTTTGTGTCCTGCTACATATTTAGAAAAACCTAATGTATACTGCTCCTTATTATTACTAGATATTATTTGGTCAGGGTTTATAGTAGTGTATCTTGTAGCTACTTCCCAGTTGTTACTAAACAAATAGCCCATCTGTAAGTTTAGGGCAGTACCAATATTCACTTTTTCGCCTGTTGTTGTACCATCGATGTTTCTAACTATAGCATTCTCAGCTTTTCTGTTAGCGTACTCAAACATTGTCGAAAAGCTTTTGTATTTCAAAATAGCATCTATAAACATAGTGTTAATACTTGTTTCGAATAATAAATCATCTTCTATAAGCATATAATCGCCAGAATTAGATTTGGTTCTAACGGCATTATTATTGTGATCGTAACTAATGGCTAATGCTAGTTTGGGTTTATCTTCTCTTTTAAGGTCTCCACCCGAATAGTTACCCTTACTTTTAAATTCTCCAAAAGGCAATAATTCTAACTTAGAAGTAAATTGTAATCCTCCCATGTTTTCAGATGTTATATTTCGGCCTTCTCCTTGCGAAACAGACAAAACCTCCTTAACAATAAATTGTTTTCCCAAGATAAAATAATGATGTAATTGCATTCCTATGTCTCTATCAATATTATATTCTTTATTAAGTATAGACCGATCAACAAATTGTAAATTACCCGAAGAAATAAGTCTACCTCTATTACCAGGTAACTTAGTTTGCCCTAACCATAATTCGAAATTATTGTAAAAATTCCATTTTACAACAGCATCTAGTATAATACGAGGGCTATTGGAAGTGTATTTTGTCGCTCCAGAAACATCTTTATTAGAAAGCCCTAATTCTAGTTTGTATTTTATTTTTGGACTATATGCATACCCGTCAAATTTAAGTCTGGCTCTTCTTATTGTAAAAAGAGTATTAGCCTTAGAAAACTTATCGTTCGAGTCTATATCCCAATCGGATGATGTCAGGAATTGTGTTCGTAACGACATCTTCATAGTCCAAGAGCTATCAATAGCCACCTTATTAAAGAGTCCTTTTCCAAATTTTGAATTTGTATTTTCTTGTGAAAAAGCAGTGTTAATAGCTGTTAACATCAAGATGATAATTACTTTATTTAATTGTGAAGTAAACATTAATAGTGTTTTAAGAAAGTAGCAATATAAATAAAGAAATTGTCAAACAACGGCTTTGTATTATTAAGTCTACGTTACCAAAACTTTAAGTACTTGTTAAAAAAGAATTAATCATATTTGTTTTTCAAAATTCTACTTCATCTTGCCCTCTAAATATATCTTCTATAGTTTCTCTTTTTCTTATAAGAAAATCTTTACCGTTATATACCATAACCTCAGCAGGTCTAAACCTCGAGTTATAATTAGAAGTCATAGAAAAACAATAAGCGCCTGCATTATCGAAGCATAAAATATCATCTTCTCTTATTTCACTTATTTGTCTATTACTGCCAAAAGTATCTGTTTCGCAAATATAACCTACAACACTATAAAACTTATTTTTAGCTTTAGGATTACTAATGTTTGTAATATGGTGATGAGAGTTATAAAACATAGGTCTTATGAAATGATTAAATCCACTATCAACAGCAGCAAAAACCGTAGAAGGAGTTTGTTTTATCACGTTTACCTTGGTCAAAAATTTACCAGATTCACTCACCAAAAACTTACCTGGTTCGAACATCAATATAAGAGGTTTGCCATATGTTTTGATAAATTCATTGAATTTTTTAGATAATTTCACTCCTAAGCTTTCTATATCTGTACTTATATCTCCTTCTTTGTAAGGTACTTTAAAACCACTTCCGAAATCAACAAATTCTATGTTTTCAAATTTCGAGACTACATCAAGTAATATATCGGTAGCTCTTAAAAAAGCATCTATATCGAGTATGTCGGAGCCTGTATGCATGTGAATACCATTTATTCTCATACCTGTAGCTTTTTCTATATTCTTAATATGGTCTATCTGATATATTGATATTCCGAATTTGGAACCTATATGGCCTACTGATATTTTACTATTCCCTCCCGCCATAATATGTGGATTAACCCTTATACATACAGGTGTTTCAGGATGTTTTTGCCCAAATTGCTCTAGTATATAAAGATTATCTATATTTATTTGAACTCCTAGTTTTGCTGCTTTTTCTATTTCCTCCAAAGAAACTCCGTTAGGTGTAAAAATTATATTTTTAGGGTCAAAACCTGCTTTTAAACCCAGTAAAACTTCCTGTATAGAAACAGTATCTATACCAGCTCCTAATTTCCTGAATAACTTTAATATATTTATGTTAGAAAGTGCCTTTACAGCATAATTAATCTTTAAATTCTTTACTGGCTTAAACGCATCAGTTAATTTCTTGTACTGGCTAGCTATTATTTCAGTATTATATAAATATAAAGGGCTTCCGTGCTTTTCTACTAATTTTAAAAGTGATTTGTTCTGCATTTTATCTTTTATTTTTGATAAGGACAAAAATAAGACACAATAGTTGTTTTAAATAATAAATGACAAAATTAAACTATTGCAAGATTGTTGTTTAAAATACGTTTTTAGGATATAAAATATAGGGGTGTTTTAATTAGTCAAAACATATTAACGAGTTGTCTGTGAGTTTAAAACAACTCGTTAATATATACTATTACTTTATGTTTTTCATTTTAACACTTCCGTATTGAGAGCTTATTTTTATATAAGATTTGTCTGTTCTCGTATTGAAATAACCTTTATACCTCTTATCTTCACTGTCTATATATGTTTTTTCTATATTGAATATATTTTCATTTTTGCTGTAAATAAAATTAGCATAACTCAAATCTATATCAAAATTAAAGCTATTTAATTCATTTACACCTATTTTTATATCTGTAAATTCAGAATGTACTTTTACTAATCTAAAATCTTCGGATAATTTCTTTATCTTAAAATTACCGTATTCCATCACTATTTCTAAAGAATTATATAACTCATCTATAACAACATCCATGTATTCACCTGAGCCTTTTAATGTGGAGCATTTTTCTAATTTAACTGAGCCGTATTCTAGTTTGAAATCGATTTTTTTTATTTCTACCATTTCTACATTACTATAATTACATCTCAATGTTAAATCATTAGCTTCAGATAGGTTTAATTTAGAATATTCTAAATTTAAAACACCTTTATTAATAAAACCTATAACTGAGTTTGATGAGTACTCTAAGCTTATTATATTAGAATAACCTTCTAACGATCCTAATCTGATATCTCCATATTCGCAATGTATATTAGTATTACCTGTAGTTTTATTTATGAAAATATGTCCATATTCATTAGATATATTCAAATTGTTCGTCTTAGGAACTTTCACTGTATATTCTATACTTATAGAATATGAATCAGAACATTTGAACCAAGACCATGAGCTAGAACTGTTTTTGAATTTCGTAAAAACTTTTACTTTATCTCTATTACCTGAGGAAACAATACTTATAGAATTCATTTTTCTCTCTGCATATTCTTCTTCTTTAGACTTAACAGTAACAACCACATCTATTATTATTTTAGAGCCATCCCAACTAATTATATTGATATCACCATACATATTAGTAATATCCAAACTAGCACTGCTTGATACGTTGTATTCCTTATGGAAAGTCTTCTTCTTTTCGTGTTTTTTACCATTGGCATTGACCAACGATACGCCAAATATTAATATTATAGCTATTTTAAATAGATGCTTCATAAACCTGTTTTATTTCCTTTATTTCTTTTATTTTCGATATACTCATCTTTAATAAATCAATCCTTTTCTGGTAATTATCTATCATAGCTATTATTATTCTTTCATTTTGAGGATTAAAATACAGAGCCTTTTTATGTCCTACAAATTCCAATTCCAATAACTTTATCTTCTCCAATACTGACTTTATAAACCTTTTACTGTCCTTTGTTTTAAGCTTATCCATTTCCAAAATATTGTAGTTCACAATATTCACAAAATAACCTTCTGTAGTTTCCATTTTTTTAGAAACATCCGATAAGTCCATAGATTCGTTTCTCTGGTACAGGCTTCCCATACCAAAACCAATGAACAGAACCACGCAGGCTGCTATAGCCATCCACTTATAGTTGGTTTTTTTTTTATTATGCCAGACTAATTTCTGCTCAAATCTTTCTAAATGCCCTTCACTAGGCTCGTATATATCATATTTATTGTCCATCTAAATTTATTTTATAGTGTTATAAATAGTTTCTCTTAATCTCTTTTTTGCCCTAGAGATAGAAGTTCTACAGTTCTGGTAGCTAACATCCATTATCTCCATTATTTCTTCATAATCATAACCTTCTATAAAGTGAAGTGTCAAATAAACTTTGTAATTTTCGTTCATAGTACTCAAATGCTTCAAGAGTATCTCCTTTTCTACTTCCCCTAATTCGGCTTCATCATATATTTCTTGTTCTTCTATAGAATCATATTCGTACTCCTGCTTTAACTTAATATAACTCTTATTTTTCCTTAGCTCACTTATACTTTTGTTAATAACTATTCTTTTAAGCCAAGCTCCAAAAGTAGACTCCCCTGAAAAAGTGTCTAATTTGGTAAAGGCCACTAAAAAAGACTCTTGCATAACATCTTCAGCCAAACTACTGTTGTACAGGACTCTATACGACGTATTGTACATCGCACTATAGTAGCGCTTATAAATCTCCTTTTGAGCTTTATAGTTTCCTTGCTTACATTGTCTTAATAATAATTCCATATTTACGAATTAAAAACGTTCAGTTTACAATCCATAAAATTAAGAAATTTTATTCATTTAGTTGTTCTTTTTGGTTTCTATTATAAGAGTCGTATTTGTTAATATAATGTTACACTTTTTTGTTAGGATAAAATAAATAAAAAACTAAGGAAGGGTTTATTTTGTTGATATATAGCGCTCTAAGATATGTGGTAAATTTATTAAACACTGTAAATGCCTACTGCCAAGTGGAGTACATTAAGTAACTTTCGGCTATTCTGTCTATTTCTCCACTTATAAGTTCCTGGCTAATATCTTTTATCTTTTTGGCTGGCATACCTGCATATATAGATCCTGACTCAACTATAGTGCCCTTGGTCAAAACGGCTCCTGCTGCTATTATAGAATTACTATTAACTACACAATTGTCCATTATAATAGCTCCCATACCGACTAATACATTATCTTTTATAGTGCATCCATGAACTATTGCATTATGACCTATAGATACATTGTCTCCTATTTCGGTAGCCGATTTTTTGTAAGTAGCATGTATTACTGCCCCATCTTGTATATTTACCTTATTACCTATTTTTATATAATTTACATCAGCTCTAACGACCGAATTGTACCAGAAACTACAATCGTCTCCACAGGTGAAATCACCAATTATAGTACAGTTTTCTGCCAAAAAACAATTATCTCCGAATTTCGGTTTTTTTCCTAAAATAGATTTTATTATCATTCTTTTTTTTATATGCAAATTTAAACTTATAAATCGGAATGAAAACAATTATTTATAATGTTCTTCACTATCAATAATTGTTTTTTTTTAGATTTACTATCTTAATGAAAAACCAGAGTGTCATAGGTTAATTATAAACTCATTTCACATTCCTAAATAAATGTAATAATGGTTCTTTGTTGAGAGTTTAATTATTTGAAGGTTAGTTTTATATATGTAATTATAGTATCTTTACGTCACATCTTTTCTAAATTTTGCTAATCATGAAATATATAACTACTATAATTATTATAATAAATCTATTATACGGACAATATATATTCAGTCAATGTTCAGAAGCTGCACCTATATGTTCTTCTGCAGTTTTTGAGTTCAAAAACACTTACGAAGGTGGACCTGATGGGACTATGTTTGCTGAAAATCTGACAAATATATATGAAGAGGATGGAATAACTGAAGCTCCTAATGGAGGCTACGCTAGTTTACGACTAACTCGTTACCCTACTTGGCTATATTTCAAAATAGGGGGAGGAGGAGATCTAGACTTAAAAATAGAACAAAATTCTGAATTTGGAAATTCAGGTGCAAGATTAGATGTAGATTTTGTATGCTGGGGGCCGTATGAGAGTCT
>JABSPL010000120.1 GCA_013215105.1 Flavobacteriaceae bacterium | reverse complement strand
TATTCTAATAAAAGGATCTAGGTCTATGTCATTAGAAAAGTTAGTAGAATATCTTTAATAAGATATTCTACTAACTTTATTTTTTCGTTATATGATACTCAACTAAACTATCAATGGGTGATTTCACTATATTACCTATACTCAGATTATGGTATTCTAACCTTGATTTTAATACTTCCTTGAAATAATAAGATATAGAACCTACAAAATGTACAGGAGTTTCTTTAGTAATATTAAAAGGTAATATCCTTAGTTTTATAAACTCATCAAAACCTCTTTCTAATAATTCTTTAGAGTAACTATGGTCTATATTAGTATAAATAAACTTCGAAAACTTTGCCAAATACTGATTAGGTCTTTCAGTTTGATATATCTCTTTTTTGACCTTGTTTATATCCAAATCGTAAGTTTCTCCAAAGCTTACAGATAACTCTTTAGGCATAGTTTTGTAAAAATAATCTTTTAATAATTGTTTACCAAACCAATTACCGCTAGCTTCATCCATTATAATATAACCCAAAGAATATACTCCCTTATCTACATCCTTACCATCAAAATAACAACTATTGGAACCTGTACCTAGTATACAAACGACAGCTTTTTCATTGTTACAAGTAGAGTTAACAGCAGCATAAATATCTTCTTTTACTATTATTTCAGAGTTACTATAAGCTTTCTTTAATTCCTTTTCTATTTTGGTTTTAGACTCTGAGCTACCACAACCTGCCCCGTAAAAAAACACAGTCTCAACATCCTCTGATGATTTTAAACCATTTCTTACCTTTATTATATTGTTATATAGAACATCAGAACTTAGTAAAGTAGGATTTATTCCTATATCACTTATTTTTGTAGTATTATTTTGTTTATTCACCAAAATCCAATCTGTTTTGGTAGAACCGCTATCAGCTATTAATATTGCCATTATGTATTTTTATATAAGGTTTAAAAATATGATAATTTATCATCTCTTTCACACAAAACAAGGAGCAAAAAGCCCCCTGTTTAATAATCTTTTTATAAAATTATAATCTAAAAACCAGCTGCCGAGTTATAATTCCTCCTATCAGCTCCTGCTTCTAGTTTACCGTTTTCTTTTACCAGAATAGCATCAACCTGCCCCATTATAATAGAATTACCTCTCTTAATACTTGGATATCCCAATTTGTTAAGTTCTTTTTCAGTTACTTTATCTATATCCATATCTCTTTCAAACTTTATAGAATCGGGCTTCCACTGATGATGAAACCTAGGTGCATCAACAGCCTCCTGCATAGTCATACCAAACTCTATAACGTTAAGTATAGTCTGGTAAACCGAGGTAATAATAGTAGATCCCCCTGGAGTACCCACAACCATAAACAGTTTACCTTTCTTTTCAACTATTGTCGGAGTCATAGAACTAAGCATCCTTTTTTCTGGTTGTATAGCGTTAGCCGTCCCTCCTACTACTCCAAACACATTAGGCACTCCTGGTTTAGAACTAAAATCGTCCATTTCGTTGTTAAGTATAAATCCTGCTCCATCAACTATTACCCTAGAACCAAAACCTAGGTTAAGGGTAGTAGTAACCGAAACGGCATTACCAAAACTATCAATTATAGAAAAGTGAGTAGTCTCGTTACTTTCTTTAGTGTATTGCTCTTCAAAAGGTCTTATCTCTTCAGAGGTATTAGCCTTTTCGAACGAAAAGTTAGCCATATTTCTCTTCAAATATTCCTTATTCATTAGTTTAGCCGTTGGTATTTCTACAAAATCAGGGTCTCCCAAATGCTTAGATCTATCAGCATAAGCTCTTCTTTCAGTTTCTACCATTAACTGTATAGCCTTTGTAGACTGGAAACCATAAGATCCTATAGGATATAGTTCTGTCATACCCATCATCTGAGCCAAGCATATACCACCACTTGACGATGGAGCCATAGATATTACTTTATAGTCTTTGTAGTCAAAGGTTATAGCCTCTCTCCATACCGACTTGTATTTCTCTAAGTCTTCATGACTTATTATTCCCTTATGCTCCTTCATAGTTTTGACTATAAGGTCTGCTGTTTCTCCTTTGTAAAACCCGTCCGAACCATTGTCTCTTATCAAAGTCAATGTTTTACCCAAAGCCATATTCTTAACTATATCTCCTTTTTCCCATTCTCCGTTAGGCGAACTGTAAGCGTGGTTTTCTCCATTTAATACATCTAACTTCTTCTGTCCTTTATTTAAGTATATAGCTTCTTCCTTAGATATTTCATAACCTTCAATACACAAATCAATAGCTGGTTGTATAAGGTCTTTCATATCCATAGTTCCAAACTTTTTATGAACAGCAAAAGCACCCTCGACAGTACCAGGTACTCCTGTAGAAAGTGCTCCTATCAGACTAAGATTTTTCACCACTTCACCATCGGCTTTACCATCTTCCAAATACATATGAGCATGAGCCTTCAAAGGAGCTTTTTCTCTAAAATCCAAAGAGCCATTAGTACCATCGTTATTACGGTATATCATAAAACCTCCTCCACCTATATTACCTGCGGAAGGATGAACAACTGCCAAGGCAAAACTAGTAGCTATCATAGCATCATAAGCATTTCCGCCCTTTTCCATAACGTTCGAACCTATCTTAGACGCTAAGTGATGAGCACTTACAACCATAGCTTTGTCGGTAATTACACCTTCTTTGGCTTGTTTTATCTCATTATTATTTTGCTCTTTACAGCTACTTACGCCTACTATCAGTACACATAGTAATACTGCTTTTAATAAATACTTCATATAATATTATATTGGTTTAATGTTATTGTTTTTATATATTCTTCTAGTTCGGCAAAGAAAATAAAGAAGTCACTTTCAAAGTCTTTATAGTTATCTCTAAGGTCGTTAACAGCATATTGCATACCCGATTTCATCTTGGTACGACTATCCATTCCTCTGAGTATATCTCCCATTCCTTCTATGGTTTTGTACTTATATAACCAGTTTTGTTTTACCATAAATGGAAACAAATACTGAACCTTTTCGGGTAATTCTTCTATGTTTTCTCCTATAATACTATAGCTGTTTTGTATAAAATCGGCTAAAGGTTCTTTAGAATATCGAGACCAATTATTTGCCAAAAAATGATCATAAAACAAGTCTATAACTATACCCGAATATAAGTTATACCTTTTATCTAACCTCCTCTTGCTTTTTATAAATATAGGATGACTATCAGTAAAAGAGTCTATTTTACGATGTATCAATATACCCCTTTGTATATCTGTAGGATAGTTCTGGTAGTTTTTGCCTTTAACAAAGTCTGAAATAAAGTTACCTATCCTTATTTGGTTGTTCTCTGACAGGTATAAATGTGCTAAATAGTTCAAATTATATAGAATAAGTTCCAAATATAAGTAAAATATTCCTTAGTAAGAATAAGGCTTAATATAAATATAAACCAAGCATAAGATATATCATAAAGTATTATATTAGTTTTATCTTTTCTATAAATAAAACAACCTGCTTCTGAGGGATGATCTTGTACCAAATCATCTTTATTCCCCCTTCTTATTAGGTTTATCACAAGGAAATCACCACAAGCAGCCATTGTAAAAAATACACCGAATATCAATATACCTATATTACCAATAACTATAGCCAATACAGATGGTATAAAACCTAAAAATATAGCTGGGGTTATAGCTCCTATTATATAGTGTTTCACTTTTAATGGCTCTTTACAATGACAATAAGGAGTCAATAATTTCCATAAAACTCCAAATTTGATTGATTTAAAACCTTTTTTAGCATAAATAGCCCATGTTAAGCCATGAATTAACTCATGTATTATTATACCTAATATAAGAACAATAAAAACAGTAAAACCTCCAATAAATAAATCTGGTAGAACTATATCTTTAGCAAAGCTTTTTTATTTCACATATAAATATCACCCCTACCCTTCACTTTCAAATATACCATAAACCAAATCCTTAGTCATAGTCTTACCTTTAGCCTTTTCTCTTATAATATCGAAAGGAACTTTAAAACTACAACCTGCCTTCCAATGACTACAACCATAAGCGGTTTTACCTTTTATTATAGTACCTTTCTTACATT
>JABSPL010000012.1 GCA_013215105.1 Flavobacteriaceae bacterium | reverse complement strand
CAAGAAAATATTGTAGGTAAAGTTATAGATGAAAATACATCTAAGCCTTTGGTTTATGCATTTGTACGCTTCCAAAATAGTGATTTTGGTACTACAACTGATTATAAAGGTGAGTTTGTATTGAATTACAACAAAGAATCAAACTCTTTGTTAGTATCGCATATAGGGTACAAATCAGAGCTTGTAAGTATTGGTGAAAATAATGATTATACTATTTGTTTGCAACAAGAATCGGTAGAGCTAGACGAAGTAATGATTAGTAGTATGACAGGAAAAGAAGTTATGTCTATTTTTTTTGATAATATAAAAAAGAATCACTTAGCTAAAACAGAAGCTCATCAAGGATATATTAATTATATAACATTTAATAAAGAAAATTGTGTAGCACAGGGAGATGCTACTTATATATATCGTAACGGTTTGATTGATCACAGAACACATCAAAACATATATGATTATGAGAAGTATGGTGAATTTACTGAAAAGGTAGGGCGTAGAAATATATATAAAATACCTTTTGTAGCTGAAAAGAATATAGAAGAAATAAATTTTCTAGACATTTCGGGGTACATGAAGTTTATAGACTCTGACTCAAACCTAAAATTCAGAAAAGATGGTGAAATAGTATATAATAACAGGAGTAATCATGTGGTTTTGTTTGAGTTTTTGATAGAAAACAAAATCGTTTTTGAAGGTAGAATACTTATAGATAAAATTAATTTTGGATGTTCTAGTTATAGTTATTCGTTTTCTAAAAATGTAGATCCTGATGTATATTTCCCTTTATTAGAACATGGTGTTTATAGAATTTCTAAATATGAAATATTAGATTTTACAAGAGAAGTAAAAGCCGATTTTGTATTCAATAATAAATATTGGAGATTAAATAAAGGGCAAATAAAAACAAGTATCAAGATGAATAAGAAAAGTGAAAAAATAAATTTTAATTTTATTCAGAACTACTCTTTAGATAAAAATATATTTAAAGATAAAAAGAACTTAATAAGTAAAGATAGTTTAGATAATGAATTTGTTGAAGGAGAATATCGTCTAAGAGACACTAAAAAGAGGGTAGAATGTATTAAATATCTAGAGAGAAAAGGAGGGAGGATACGACAATGGGTTTCTAAGAAGATCATAGATAATGGCTCATATATTATTAATGGGGATTAGGGTTTGATTTTAAAAAACCTTCAAATAAATGGATATTTCACGCTTAATCTTACCTTCAGAATTATTAGACCATTTTAGAGTTACCCGAGTTTTAGAACTAGGAGGCACCGTTACAAAAAGTATGGTTCATCTTTACATTTAGAGGAGATAAATAAATTGCTCCAAGGTTATGATAAAAATAGACAGATGAAAAAAATAATAATTTACAGCGTTTTGTATTAATGATAGTTAATACATCGGTAGCACAGAATAAAGACTATATAAAATTAATTAGCCTTTCTAATTTGAATTTTGATAAAGATAATACCTTTTTTGATGAAATTGATTATTCGTTAAAACTAAAGAAACAATTGAAAAACTATCATATGGGGGGATGGAGTAAAAGAGATAAAAGAGGTTTTATTTGTTTTACTCCTCTTAGTTTAAATAAACCGTATTTTGAAAGATAAGATTATATGTATAACTATAGATATAATAGTAAAAATCATTGATTGAGTATAAATATAAAAAAACTATGAAAGCATTAAATTTATTTATCATATTGTTATTAATAAACAGTGTTTTAGGACAAGAAAATATTGTAGGTAAAGTTATAGATGAAAATACATCTAAGCCTTTGGTTTATGCATTTGTACGCTTCCAAAATAGTGATTTTGGTACTACAACTGATTATAAAGGT
>JABSPL010000119.1 GCA_013215105.1 Flavobacteriaceae bacterium | reverse complement strand
TGACCAGTATCATATTATATAAATATATCTAATATAATATATACCTAGTATATAAATATCCGATATTTATATACTCAATATAATTTATACCTGATATATAAATACCTGATAATAAAAGACTAGGCACAAAAACAGCATCAAGTATTTACATACTTGATGCCTGCCGTCGCTCTTACTCTGAATCCTGCAATCAATACCTGCATATCTGATATTAAAATATTAGGTAACTACATTTTTGCGATCGGGCGACAAATATCGCCATAGTGCAAGGTATTTGCTGACGTTGTTTGGCGCGATTTCTAATCCCAGATATTGGTTTCATCTGGTATGCAAGCATCCCTGGGTATCTAATATATCTAATATTGACATACTCGATACTTACGGTACTACTCAGCATCATACATACAAACGTGAGACTAATATCGAGTATTTATATATCTGATGTCTGCATTCTTGCGATCGCTCCTCTGCTCATCTTGCAACCGATACCTCTGATATAATATATCTGATATTTGTATATTAGATTGATATTTGTATATTAGATGCTTCTTGCGATCGCGCCCCCGTTAATACTGTGAAGTTGTTTGGCGGGATTTTAATCCCACTGGAAATCCCTGCATATCTAATATTGACATACTCGATACCTAGAAGAACACTCACTATCAAATATACATATGACATACTCGATATCTAGAAGAACACTCACTATCAAATATACATAGAGTCTCAGTACGATTTTTTAGGCGTTCGCAATGATGCTTTTCTATGATGGTACGGTACTACTCATAATGAGACTAATATCGAGTATTTATATATCTGATGTCTGCCGTTGCCGCGACCGCTTCCCGCGTCCCCCGTTAATGGCGACAAATATCGCCAGGATTAACAAGTCTCTGTGACGTTGTTTGGCGCGATTTCTAATCCCAGATATTGGGGTTGGGTTCATCTGGAATGCAAACATCCCTGGGTATCTAATATTGACATACTCGACATTTAGAGGAACACTCACTGTTATTTTATAAAAAATATAAACTAAATCTGAAATTGGATTATTAATTAGTGTAATGATATTTATAATTATTTTTCTTGATATATTCCAATATGGATATGCTAGATAAGATGCTAATAAGACTCAAGCTCAAAACAGTTGAGGAGAGAATACAGCTTAACATTAAGTAAAAAAACTTTGTCTATTGTCTAGTAACTTGACATTATTATTTTTGCAGGAAAAATTTAAATGTTGAATAAATATCTTCTAACTGGTTTTTTAGCTACAGCAACTGCAATAACAACTGTTATAGTTGACATTTATCCGTCATATGGACAAGCAGGAATTTTAATACGACAAGCTCCAAAAATATTTATTCGAGAAAATGGAGAGAGAGCTGTACAAAAGGGATTTGAACAAGGTGGGCGAATTGGTGTGCAAGGGATTAGAAGGTCACGTGGATCTAGAGTTAACAATTTTAGAAAGCCTAATTCAATCTCTATTGATTCAGACAACGTTCCTCCCAATGTTATTTTACGAGAATGTCGTGATGGCGTAGAATTGTCCAGGAGGTATGACTATAGAGGTTATTTGCCTAGAGGGTATGGTAAAACTTGTCGTGACATTTATAATAAGATTAAACCACAGTAATTTATCATACTAATTTCTGTCCCATGGGGTGTATGCAGACATAGACACAAACATCCCATTCCCCTCTTACATACGTGGTTATAAAGTATTCATTCAATTTAAAAATTATAAACTATAGAACTTATGTCTGAGTCAAAAAAGAAAAAATTGAAAGAAACATCATGCGCTCAAAACAGAGTAAAAAAAGGTATTATTGCTAGCATACCTATTGTAAGTAATTTAGCTAATTTAGGTATACGCTTCTTTTCAGAGAGAAAAAATGCAGAAGCAAAAAAAGAAGCTATGCAAAATGTAAATAAAACAATAAGAGATAATCTTGAATCTATAAATAAAACAATAGGTAATAATCTTCCAACTAATAATGTTATCCTTTCTCAAGAGTTAACAGAAGAAACAATAACAGTAGATTATGTTATGAATGAAGATTTAAGTAAAGGAACATCTTTTGAATTAAAAGACTTTATAGAGGGAATAGAGGGAGAAGAATCTTCTTCATTAGAAGACTTAGATATTGACTTTTTATTTGAATAAATACAGCACATTGTAGGTAAATGAGGTACATTTTCTTCTGCCTCCTGCCTCTTGGCTCCTCCCTCATAACGATATGAATTAATTGTACCTCACTCAGATAAAAGCGGCTGTATCTTTTGTATTTGGGTTTAAGTATAAGCTATACAGAAAACATCTCAGGGAATTAACATGATATTTTTAGATTTATCTGAGTTTTCTAAATAAAAGTTTTTATTAGTATTAGATTACTCGGCTTTAATATTTGTTTTTAATTGTGTTGACTTTAGTTTATATATGGGCATTATAATTAATAGGCTTTCATCTAAAAAGTACGATTATTTTGTTAATAAATATCCTCCATTTAAGCTTACGATAGCATCATTAGATAATCTGGAAAAGCATTATTGTTCATTCCTGTTAGCCGGAGTGCAACGTTCTATTTTTGGTTTTAAAAATGATGGTTCACTATACATATGCCATCTAACAGACATTCGATTAATAATAGAACCTTATAAGATGAGTAATGCTGAAATATTAGCAATGAAACACCTTCCAAAAATTCTCAATATTTTTTTTGGAGATGATAGTAGTCCTATTATAGAACAATATATAAAAGGTACAGTTAAAGCTAATGTTAAAAAGATGTCTTTTGTGAAAAATATGTATAATAATGATTTCTTTATTATTATACCCTATTCAGATATTCAAATATTTGACATGGTATGGGCTGCTATTTTTAACTTCAAAACAAAAGATGGTAAAGAGCTTTTGTTTAAAGCTAATAAGTTACCAAGAAATTTTTGGCAGATGTTTGTATCACCCAAATTTTCTCAAGATTTTGTTGCATTAGGCAATGATCTATTAGAAGCATATAGAAAGAAACAACTGGAAATTGAAAGACAAAGAAAGGAGATTGAAAGACAAAGAAAGGAGATTGAAAGACAAAGAAAGGAAACACTAAACCATAAAAAAAATCAAGATACAGTAATATTAGGTGGGAATAGAAGATTCAATGAATTGAATAAACTTATAGAAAGAGTTGTAGAATCAACAGTTATTTTTATACATGCATTAGGTGATAATAATGTAATTATTTTGTTTGCAATATTAATTGTTTTATTCTTAAGTTACTTTAATCTTTAAAAACACCTTTTTCCCTATAAGAATACCCTTCCCTATTGCAAAAAAGTGGGGAGTAACATAGGATACTCAGTATTAAAAGGGCAGAAAAGCCTTTAAAGTTTACGAATCAGTTCTCAATCTCAGAAGAAACTTTACTATTAAAAACTCCTCAATCACATTTTTAAACATAAATTCAAAAATGCTATAGCTAAAAGTATAATAACAATTGGCAAATCTAAAAAGATAAGAGTCTTAATTAGGTTAGCTAACATGGTGAAAATGCTGATAAACCGTTTTACGTGAGATAAATTCATATTTACAATCAGCAACGCCATATTATTTCAGATTTTAGCTAAATCTCATCTAAACTTGTTGAATTATTAGTCTCACTATCTGAAACTTGATTAGGTTGGCTGCCAGATTTTTTCTGCCTAGAATTATTTACAATGATTAAGGTTCCAGCTGCTATGGAAGAAACTAAGGCTATAATAGCTGTAGCAGCTAGGAGAATAGAAGCTTTTTGAAAAAATGAAGCATCCTTCCAAGCTTCTAATAAGTCCTCAACACCCTCGTTAATTTCAGCTACCCATACTTGCTGTAAGTACTTAAGACTCCTAAGTTCAACAATTTCTTGTGGGTCTCCTTGGGGTGAACGAAAAAAGGTGTGGGAAAGAGAAAGTCTAGTTAGCGGATTTTATCCGCTAACTAGACTGGAGCTAAATCAAAAAAGAGTGGGGATGAGTGTTAGCGGTC
>JABSPL010000118.1 GCA_013215105.1 Flavobacteriaceae bacterium | reverse complement strand
TAATCTAAATAAACTATATCGTTGTTATATATGAATCTAAATACTTAGGTTATTTACATATAAATAATGTTTATAAATTGAAAAAGATAACACGTTTTATTCAAATTAACAGTTGTTAATAGATTATAAAAAAAAGCGCAAGATGAAAAAAAAACTACTACTTCTCGGATTATTATTATTATTTAATTTTATAGGATTTTCACAAATAGGTATAGGGACTGATAACCCTAATACAGACTCTATGCTAGATATTTTTTCATCTACAAAAGGAGTAGTACTTCCAAGGGTGTACTTAAAATCGATTGAAGATTCATTTCCTATGAATACACATGTTATGGGTATGATAGTTTATAATACCTCGGATATAGGAGGACTTTATAAAGGTTATTATTATAACGATGGAGAAAAATGGATTAGGTTTATAGGTAGTGATACCAATATAGAAACTAAAGGAAAAGTAATACTATACGGCATCTACGACGATTTGAACGGAGATGTGGGTAAAGTGGGTGATTTCTTTTTAGATTTGACAAATTACGATTTATATGGTCCTAAAGGCGATAATGGCTGGACTACAAACAAAAAAAGCCTAATAGGTACTAGAGGTAATTCTATACTAAACGGTACTGTTTCTCCTAATTCGGATCAAGGAAATATAGGCGATTTTTATATAAATACATCTGGAAATGAATTATGGGGCCTAAGACTGAGGAGGGATGGCAGACATCTATAAACTTAGATGGAGGTCAAAACGGAGAAAAAGGAGAACCTGGGAAAAGTATATTGAGTGGTGCTGTTTCTCCTAATTCGGATCAAGGAAATATAGGTGATTTCTATATAAACACGACAACAAATATACTTTACGGGCCTAAAAGCGATGCTGGTTGGCTTATGGATGGAGTTTCAATGAAAGGAACTATTGGTAGCGTTATACGTAAAGGCAATGAAGCACCTCATCATTTAGAAAATAATGAATTAGCAGCTAATGATGGTGATTATTATATCTATAATGAATTAGGAGATGATCCTACTGTTATAATTTCTACTATGTATGGGCCTTATAATTCTGCTGAAGCAGGAGATGTAGATTCTAATTGGGGTTGGGGCGATGGAATTGTTTTAACTGGAGGATTAGATAAAGATGGTGTTATCGGATTAGGGTTTGCCGAAGGACCACATACTGTTGATATATCGGATGAAGTAGCTTTGAATACCAATAAAGCTAATGTTCCTACAACAAATTTACCTGCAGATAATGGAAAGGTTTTGATAGCAAATGGAGATGATACTTATAGCTGGAAAACACCTTCTACAACTACTATAACAGATGATTTGATTTCAACAAGTACAGCAGAAGCATTATCTGCAAACCAAGGAAAAGAGTTAAAAGCTTTAGTAGACTTAAATGTAACGACAGCTTCTGTAGTAAATGATTTGACAACAGGAGGAGTAGCAGTTCCTTTATCAGCAGAACAAGGAAAAGAATTAAAAGCATCTATAACAGATATCGGTAATATAACAGGACTTACTTCTGGACAAATCACCCTGTTGAGTAATACAAGTGGTGAAAATACTGGTGATCAGGATATTTCAGGTATTGCTACAAATGCAACAGATATAAGTAATATAACAGGACTTACTTCTGGACAAATCACCCTGTTGAGTAATACAAGTGGTGAAAATACTGGTGATCAGGATATTTCAGGTATTGCTACAAATGCAACAGCTATAGCATTAAACACTGCTAAAAAAGTTCTCATAACAAATTTAAGCATCTCAGAAGTTACAGATGAGATAATAATCATATCCTCAGACGGAACAGATGCCACTATTCCAGTAGCAACCGAATTTAAAAGTGGGGTAATGTCTAGAGCACTTTTTAAGGAAGTTGCAGCCAATACATTAAAGACGACAGATGATAAACTTCCTCTGGCAGGTGGTATTCTAACAGGTGACCTTGTTTTTAATTATGGAACTGATGAAGCTGTTGAGACATTCAAAGTAGAAGCAAGTACAGGAACTATAACTATAAGCGGTATGGTTAAGAATAGGAATTATCGTCAATCATCATCTAGTGGAGACGCTTCAGTAGATTTCGCTATAGATGCGAGCTATAACCTAAAGGTGAAAAAGGTTGCTAACCCAATTATAACTTTTAGTAAATATAATGAGACGACGACGGGTGATTATATGGCTAAGGGGTTTATAACTGTTTACTATAACGGGTCTGGTACTGTTACTTTTGAAATAAAACCAGACAGCAATTCAACTCCTAAGATATACTCTGTAGAAGTAGACGAAGATGGCTCGGCTACAGCTGATGCCAAATTCGTTATTACACCTTCAAATTATGGAGTTTTAGTAGATGATCCAATTATGTTTTCATGGTATTATGACGGAACTTCTTTTTTCTTAGGGATGAATGTCTTTGGAGGGCAGCATTAATAGATAATGTTTTATATATTGTATTAACAACAATACTCCGTTCTAAAATAAAGCAGCCATAACACTATAACTCACTCGTTTTATTGTTTTTGATTTGTTTTTAGGAATATTAATCTAATGCTTCGCTTTAGCTATATTTACCGCTATAAGCGAAGCATTCAGATGTCAGTGTATTTTATAATCATTTTAGAATAAAGTTTAGAGAGAGAGTAATAATTTAATATTTGGAAGGGCTTATAGTTTGTATTACTTTCAAATAAGAAGTAGTATTATTCCCTACATATATATATAGCTACCAAGTCCCCTATTTCTAGTCCCATTTATCTTTTTAGGTACAACCATCCCAAAAGCAATACCAAATACCCTAATAGAAGTAGAATTGTTTTTGGCTTTGACAAGGCAAAAAAGTCAAGCATAGCCCAGCTATGGTTTAGTTCACTCCTTTATTATTTCTTTAGGGGAGTTCATGAATCTCCTGCGTCGATTTACCTTTTTTAACGCAGACAAAGTGAAAAAGAAACTGCTTATATAGGGAGAGTTGGGGGTGTATTTGGTATAACCAAGTCCTACAGTCCTTTTACCTGAAAACCTATAATTTGTTAGTGTATTTAAGATGTGCTTCCTATAAAAATTATTACCTTGAAAACTCATATTTTACATATAGCAGATAAACAACTAAGATATTAATTTTTAAAGTGTTATTTGATTTTAAATATAGAATTTCATTATATATTGTAACGGAGTATTGCTATAAACCTAAACTAAAAATAAAATAAAGCTATAGAATGGCATAATAATAATAATAATAGTTGTTTTATTTAATAATGAAGCATTAAAACAATATTCCTAATTATAATTTTTTGATTTTTTTATATATAATTTGTTATATTTATGCTTTTAACAAAAAAAATAAATATGAAACCAAGTATTTTTAAGATTAAGTCTATAATCCCTATTTTTTTATTAATATTAGTTCTAAGTTTGCAAGTATCATGCAAACAGACAAAAACTAATAAAACTATGAAGTTGACAGATATTAAAGCACCAATAGCTCCCAAAAAGCCACATAAATTATCTATTCATTCGGACGACAGAATAGATAATTACTTTTGGATGAGACTTAGTGATTCACAAAAAGACGCTAAAAACCCTGATGATCAAACCAAAGAAGTAGTTAGTTATTTAGAATCTGAAAACGATTACTACGAAGATAAAACAGAACATACCGATACCTTTAAGCAAAATCTTTTCGAAGAAATGAAAGGGCGAATAAAAGAAGATGACAGTTCTGTTCCTTACAAAAAGAATGGATACTACTATATAACTAGATATATAACAGGAGGCCAATACCCTATTTACACCCGTAAAAAAGATAATTTAGATAACGAAGAGCAAATAATGTTCGATGTTAACGAAATGGCTAAAGATTTTGATTATTATTCTTTGGGGGGTATTTCCATAAGTACTAACAACAAAATAGCTGTTTTTGGAGTTGACAATGTGAGCCGTAGAGAGTATACTTTGCAATTCAAAAACCTAGAAACAGGAGAATTACATCCTGAAAAAATAGAACAAACAACAGGAGGAGCTACTTGGGCTAACGATAACAAAACTGTTTTTTATACCAAAAAAGACCCTACGACTCTTAGAAGCAATAAAATATACAAACACATACTTGGCACCGACTCAAAAGAAGATGTACTTGTTTATGAAGAAAAAGACGAAACTTTTTCTACTTATATAAGTAAAACAAAGTCTAAGAAATATTTGATTATAGGCTCTTATAGCACTCTCTCTACCGAATATAGAATATTGGAGGCCAACAATCCTGATGGAGAGTTTAAAATAGTACAGCCTAGAGAGCATAAGTTGGAGTACAGCGTAGAACATTACGATGGTTATTTTTATATAATGACCAACAAAGACGATGCTACCAACTTCAAACTAATGAGAACTCCTGAGGACAAAACAGAAAAAGAAAACTGGGTCGATGTGATAGCTCACAGAGAGGATACTCTACTAGAGGACTTTTCTATCTTTAAAGATTATTTGGTTTTGGAAGAAAGAACTAACGGACTTATGAAAATACGTATCAAAAAATGGGATAATACTGTAGATTACTACTTGCCTTTTAGCGAAGACACCTACGACGCAGCGGTTAGTTACAATCCTGAATTTGAATCTGACATTTTGAGATACACTTACAACTCTATGACGACTCCTTATTCTGTTATAGACTTCAATATGATAGATAAATCTAAGGATATAAAGAAAGAACAAGAGGTTTTAGGAGGGGAATTCGATAAAGTAAACTACGAAAGCAAGAGGGTATGGGCGACAGCCAGAGATGGTAAAAAAGTAGCAATATCTATGGTTTACCGAAAAGACACCGAAATAAACAAAGACACTCCTTTCTTATTGTATGCTTACGGATCTTATGGGCATACTATCGACGATAGCTTTAGTACAACAAGACTTAGTTTGTTAGACAGAGGGTTTGTATATGCAATAGCACATATTAGAGGTAGTGAGTATTTGGGAAGAAATTGGTACGAAGATGGTAAACTGTTGAATAAGAAAAATACTTTTACTGACTTTGTAGACTGTAGTAAATTTCTGATAAAAAACAACTATACTTCTTCTGATCATCTGTATGCTATGGGAGGCTCTGCCGGAGGTCTTTTGATGGGAGTAATAGTAAATATGAATCCAGAATTGTACAATGGTATTATAGCTTCTGTTCCTTTTGTAGATGTAGTAAGTACTATGCTAGACGACACTATACCTCTTACCACAGGCGAATATGATGAATGGGGTAATCCTAATGACAAACAATACTATGATTATATAAAATCGTATTCTCCTTACGATAATGTAGAGGCTAAAGACTATCCTAATATGTTTGTAATTACAGGATATCACGACTCGCAAGTTCAATACTGGGAACCAGCCAAATGGGTAGCTAAGTTACGTGAGTTAAAAACTGATGATAATATATTGATGCTCGATATAGATATGGAATCTGGACATGGTGGTGCTTCTGGGAGATTTGACACCTTAAAAGAAATAGCAAAAGAATATACATTTCTACTAGATATGGAAAACAAAATATAAGCATGAAAAAACTAATAAATCCAATATTTGTTTTATTAATTTCTTTTGCGTTTTTAAGTATGGAGGCTCACAAATTTCATGTGAGCCTTACTCAATTGTACTATAATGAAGATGCTAATCAAATAGAAATAACACTGCGTATATTTGCCGATGATATGCAGGAAGCTATAAAACATAATGACAATATAGACTTGTATCTAACTTCTGGACAAAGGCATAAAGATAGCGACAAGTATATAAAAGACTATTTATTGAATAATCTGAAAATAAAAGTAAACGATGGTATAGCTAAAATATCGTATATAGGTATGGAAGATGACCCTGATGATATAGAATCGATACTTTGTTATTTGAAAATAAAAAATATACCAGAAATAAAACAATTTAGCATCAGTAATAATGTATTGATGGGATTATATAATGATCAGGTTAATATGGTTAAAGTGAGGTTTTACGATATATTTAAATCTTTTATTCAGAAAGAATTAAATACTAATAGTACACTGAAATTTTGACTATAAACCTAATACAACCTATATTCAAGTAATAAATACATTTTTTTGTAAAGATTATAGAATGTAATATTGTGGAATTCTTTTTCAAAAAAGAAAGATCAAAAAACACTTTCCCTTTCTTTTTTGAATGGTTTTACTATCTTACTGTTTCAAATCAACAAAAAAGGACAAACCTGTAATCAGTAGAGAACTTAAACGAGAGAGAAACAAAAACAACAAGCAAATAATATTCAGAATTGGCTCATCAGAACTGCTCTAAACGAATAAAAAACAAGTCTTAAAGTATGTTTTATAAAGAGATAAAAGAAGTGTTCTCTAGTTTTACTGAAAAGAGATTATCGTTCCTAGCAAACCTCAGAAATCCTTAAAAACATAAGTAAAGCAACGGTTATCACGATATTATATATATATATATGGAAAGTAATTTACTGGGCACAGAACATTATCTGAAGCACTTAATATTGATTATTATTTCGCATACCCTTATCATTCCTCGATAAAGAAGATCTAATGAAAACTTAAATATATTGATAAGACAGTGTTTTTCCTAAATTAAGTGACTTCACTAAAAACTTGTACTAACATTTGAATCTTAGCATCCTTAATTATTAAATATAAAAGACGGGTTTTCACTTGATGATTTGTCGCTTTTTTTTCTAAGAGATTTTAATTATTCAATACTCTAAGATACTGTAAATACTATTTTTCCCATTTTCTAAATACACGTAATTCAAAGAGTAATTACAAATTTATTTGGTATTACTTACATAAAAACAAATACAAAATCAGAGAGATAGAGTATTACGGGACTATAGCTGCTTGATTTTAGAACGGAGTATTGTATAAAAGAGAGTACTTTTACAATAAAAAACAAAAGCACTTTAAATACTGATATTTAGACAAATAAACCTATATGTTTATTTTACAAAAAAATAATAATATTTAAAGTCTTGTTTTATAATATTTTGTATATTTGTTGGTACAACAATAAAAAAACAATTTTAAAGATGAAAAAAATCGCACTATTATTTATAGGACTTATGATTTTCACTAGTGTTCAGTCTCAAAGAAAAGATAATAAGACACCTGTAAAAGGAAAATTAGCTGTTAATAGTAAGACTAAAACAGTAAAGAAAGAAGTTGCTAATCCTTATTTTAAATTCGCAGAAGAGACTATCGATTATGGTGATATCTATAAGGAAGATAAGGAAGAAACAGGAGTAAGAAAATTTGAATTCACCAATATAGGCGACAAACCTATATATGTAGCGAGGATAAAAACTAGTTGTGGCTGTACTACTCCTAAATATTCTAAAGAACCAGTTTTCCCTGGAGAAAGTGGATATATAGATGTAAGATATAGAGCTAAAAACCCAGGAAGATTTACCAAATCGTTGACCGTTTTCTATAATCATACCGGAGAGATTAAAAAGCCAGCAGATAATAAATCGTTGAAATTAAAAATAAAAGGAGAAGTATTCGCCGGTGAAAAAGAAATATAATTAATTAATTGCTAAAAAAAAGAAAAATATGAAAATAGGAATAACATTTAGTTCGTTTGACTTACTACACGCAGGTCATATAAAAATGCTGGAAGGCGCAAAAAAACAATGCGATTATCTTATTGTAGGTTTACAAATAGATCCAACCATAGATAGACCTGAAAAAAATAAGCCCACGCAAACTATAGTCGAAAGATATATACAATTGAAAGGATGTAGGTTTGTTAATGAAATAGTAGCTTATAACACCGAACAAGACCTTGTCGATATAATAGAGTCTTTCGAAATTGATGTTAGGATAATAGGAGATGAATATAAAGAGTCTGATTTTACAGGAAAAAAACAATGTTCTGATAAAAATATAGAAATATATTACAACAAAAGAAATCACAGATTTTCTAGTACAATCTTAAGAAAAACGGTATTCGAAAAAGAATTATTAAAGAAAAAAGCATAGTATATTTTTCCAAATATAATATATAACCAAAAAACTCCACTGCTCTATATAAAGCAGTGGAGTTTTTTTTGGTGATATATTATTATAACGGCTTATTGCAAACCTGCTATCATAGTCATTTCGTCAGATTCTTGCTCGTAGTCTATTCCCTCTACTTTGAAACCAAATAGTTTAAAAAACTCGGTGTTATAACCTTGTAAATCTCCTAATTCACCCAATGTATCTGTCGATACTTTAGCCCATAATTCCTCTACTTTGGCCTGAGTGTCGTCTGCTAGTTCTAGGTCGTCTATTCTTATTCTTCCTTGCTCATCGGTAGGTACTTCGTTTTTGTAAAGTCTTTCCGAGAACAAACGCTGTATTTGCTCTATACATCCTTCGTGAGTTCCTGCTTGTTTCATTACTTTGTACAATAACGAAATATACAAAGGTATTACAGGTATAGCCGAGCTAGACTGAGTAACCAAAGCCTTGTTAACCGAAACGTATGCTTTACCATTAATGCTCTTTAGAGAGTCAGTGATAGTAAAAGCAGTAGCTTCTAAGTGATCTTTAGCCTTTCCGATAGTTCCTTTACGGTAAACAGCTTCGGTAAGTTTAGGGCCTATATATGAGTAAGCAACAGTTTTGAAATCTTCCGAAAGCAAACCTGCCTCACTAAGTTGATCTATCCACATTTGCCAGTCTTCACCTCCCATTACTGTTACGGTATTGTCTATATCGTCGCCAGTACAAGGGTTTATAGATATTTCTTTTACCTCTCCGGTATGAAAATCGACAGTTTTATTAGTATAAACTTCTCCTATAGGCTTTAGTGTCGATTTGTGTTTTACGCCTGTTTTTGGGTGAGTACGTACTGGCGATGCTAAGCTGTATATCACTAAGTCAATCTGCCCTAAGTCCTTTTTTATTAAGTCTAGAGTTTGTTGTTTTATTTGGTCAGAAAAAGCAT
>JABSPL010000117.1 GCA_013215105.1 Flavobacteriaceae bacterium | reverse complement strand
TTAATGACGTTAATCCTTTAGAGTGGCTTACTAATGTTATAGAAAATATATCTGAACATAAAGCTAATAAACTAAAGGAACTATTGCCTTCTAATTGGGTAAACCTGAAAAAATAGTACGTGGTTTACCGAGTGCTTACAACATAAGCTACAGAAATACTTTTATATATTTCTTTCCATATAATTATATTTCCATATTCGTTCATAAAATAGTTATTCACCGCAAAAAGAGCTAAGAGAATCAAAATAATAGCCAACACTGTTTTACTGTATTTTATTTGCTTGAACAAAACCCATTTTTTACCAAATATTACTATACCTATAAAAGATACAAAAGCTAAAACCATAATATTAGAAGGTATTCTGTAAAAAACAGCTTCTTTTCCATTAAAATAATAGTGAATCAGATATATTAACGGGAAAAACATCAGGTAATAAATAAAGTACAGTTTCCATTTAGATAGCATATTTGTTTGTTTTTAAAAGCATTACTTCAACAAATATACGTTTTTGTGATTTTAAAAACATTCATAAAATGTATTTTATCTATTTAAATTCATGTTATATTGACAATATTCAGAGGGGTATAACAATATCTTTTAAAACAATTTCAGAAATAGTAATAATAAAAACATTAGCATTTCGACAAAATAAAAGCTTCAAATTATTTTATAAACAAAAAGCACCCCTTATTTATAACAAATAAATCAGGGCTTATTAATATAAAAAAGCTAATTTTACCTGATAAAATAATAAACGATATGTCAAAAATAAAAGTAGCCAATCCCGTAGTAGAGCTAGACGGAGATGAGATGACAAGAATCATCTGGAAATTCATAAAAGATAAACTAATATTACCTTATTTGGACTTAGACATCAAGTATTACGATTTGGGTATGGAGAGCAGAGACGCTACCAATGACCAAATAACCGTAGATGCTGCTGAGGCGATAAAGAAATATAATGTAGGTATCAAATGTGCTACTATTACCCCTGATGAGGATAGAGTTACAGAATTTGACCTTAAAAAGATGTATCGTTCTCCTAATGGGACTATCCGTAATATAGTAGGTGGTACTATATTTAGAGAGCCTATTATTATGAAAAATGTGCCTCGTTATGTACAAGGTTGGACTAAACCTATCTGTATAGGTCGTCACGCTTTTGGTGATCAGTACAAAGCAACTGATTTTGTAACCAAAGGAAAAGGTAAACTTACTTTGACTTTCGCTCCAGAAGATGGAGGAGATATTCAAACACACGAAATATACAATTTTGAAGAGAATGGAGTAGCAATGGCTATGTACAATATCGATTCTTCTATCTATGGTTTTGCTCGTTCTTCTATGAAGCAAGCATTAAATAAAGGATGGCCTTTGTATCTTTCGACCAAAAACACTATAATGAAAGCTTACGATGGTAGGTTTAAAGATATTTTCGAAGAAGTATTCCAAGCAGAATTCAAAACTCAATTTGACGCTGCAGGTATCACTTACGAACACAGACTTATTGACGACATGGTAGCTTGTGCTATGAAATGGAGTGGAGGGTTTGTTTGGGCATGTAAAAACTACGACGGAGACGTACAGTCTGACACAGTAGCACAAGGATTTGGTTCTTTAGGACTGATGACTTCGGTACTAGTAACTCCAGACGGAAAAACTAAGGAAGCTGAAGCGGCACACGGTACTGTGACACGTCACTATCGTCAGCATCAACAAGGTAAAGAGACTTCTACTAACCCATTAGCATCTATTTTTGCTTGGACTAGAGGACTTGAGCACAGAGCTGACCTTGACAACAACAAGGAATTAAAAGATTTCTGTCTTACTTTAGAAAAAGTATGTATCGACACTGTAGAAAGCGGTAAGATGACTAAAGATTTGGCTCTTTTGATACATAAAGAAAACTTGACTAGTGAGCATTATTTGAACACTATTCCTTTCTTGGAAGCATTAAAAGAAAACTTAGATAAGAAATTGTCTTAAGTATAAAGTTTACAAACATATAAAAAAGCCCCTTTATTGGGGCTTTTTTTGTTTATACAATACATATAAATTCCTTTTAGTTTACAAAAAAACATCTATAAAGTTAATTTTAACTTATATTTGCTACTTAATAAACTCAAAAAACAACTAAATGAAAAGAATACCATTATTAGCCTTGATTATTATGATATTAGGCTGTAGTAAAGACCAAAATAATACCGAAATATCTTTAATGAAATTCTGGACTCATGTAGACTTAAACTTTAGCTACTTAGATGAGTTTTTTTATTATGAAGGAGAATATCTTACTGATAAATATAGCGGAGATGGATATCGTATAGAATATAGATATGATAAAAAGGGTAATTTATCTGAAGCAATTAGTTCTGAAACAAATTATGTTTTTTATTCTTATGATAATAACAACAGATTAACTGAAGTTCTAAATGAAAATAAATCTACTAGATATACTCTTAGCTATGATAGTAATAAAGTATATGTCAGTAGTTATTCTAATGGTAATATAAGCAAAACATACGAACATATTTTAGATAATAAAGGACAAATAATAGAGATAAATCTTATTTTCGACAAATACTCTAACGGAAGCACATCTCCTAGAAGGGAGTATTATTACGATGACAGAGGTAATATAGTTAATAAAATCATCCATTACAACAATGGGACACTTACTATTAATTATAATTATGAGTACGACAATAATCCTGATCCATTTTATTATGCCTACAAAAAATTATATAGAAGCACATATCATATAATATGTTTTGATGATATACCTAATCATCCTATATGGGGTATAACTCCTAACAATATAACATCGTCAGGGGATGAAAGAAAACGGACTCATAAGTTCGAGTACAACGAAAAAGGGTATCCTATATACATATATGACACTTATTATAATGGTATAGGTTATTCTACCTCTGAAACTACTGTAGGTTATCATTAATATATCACATAAAAGCCTCTGATATTTTTCAATCTTATGAGGCTTTTTTTTTGTTTTATTAACTAAATATAAAATATTCTGTAAACTCTATTTTCAATCTACTAAATTTTCTTTTATTACTTTTGTACTAAAGAATCTGAAGATGTAAAAGTTTCTAGGTTTTCCCAAAACTCTTTATCATAATGCGATATTGTCTTAATAAATAATTATTATAGACTTAAACTTTAATGAATTTTGACTAATTTATCAATTTTTCTTTTTTATTATATGGTTCTAGAAATACCAATAACAGTATCAAGACAAAAAGACACTCCCATGCTTCCCATTTTTTACCATCTGGAATTATCATAATCAAAAAAGTAGAAATTATTAAAATTACAGAATGTTTTATTTTAGGTATCTGAACCCCTACAGTATCAAATATATTTCTAAAGAAAGTATATTTTTTATACAGAAAAAGAGAAACAATAAAATATAAGCCAAAAACTATAGATATTCCATAAGAAAACAAGATTTTATTAATCTTAACTCCATTTATTTTAAGGTTATGCAAATTTGTTTCGTTTTGAGCGTTATAGTTAGAGAAAAACTCACCTGATTCTATACTGAATATTCTCTGCCCCCAAGATATCTCTTCCCCGAAACCAAAGAAACTAAATACAATAAGTATTATATTAAAAGTTATCCACCAGTTATTTTCGTTTTTTCTTCTCTTTATAAATCTTACAGCTAACAGTATTGATATTACCAACAAAGTAAAAGCTCCTGTATATTCTACAATCCCATCTTCTTTAAAGATAAATGTAAATAAATCATCATCAAAATAATATGTACTCAAAGAAATCAAAACCAATACTATTAATATTTTAGTTGTGTTTTTAAATGTTTTTTTCATGAATTAAATATAGTTTAAAATTATATGCAAATATATAGAAAGATATATTAAATACATCTAATATCAGCTAACTTTAAAACATTGTACTTGATGGTTGAATGTATCAGTTTAGCTCTGCTTAATAAAGGAATCAATAAAAAGAATATAGTTATAAATAATATTAGAGAGTTTTGCTTCGCAATACTCTGTCACTTATAACAAAAGCATGACTAAGCAAGAGTCTTACCTCCATTTTTGGACAGCCTCTACACTCAGTCGTACTTATATAAATAGTTTCTGGAGGGAAATCTATAGACGCCGTGTCTTCTATATTAGGCCGTATTCCTAGGGTTGGAGTTCCGTTTGTACTTTACAAATATGTGACTAATAAGATTAACCGTATAGGTGATATGCTGAAAAATAAGGCTATACCAGTGTTTACGTCCACGGATATCCTAATGGTTCTATGGGATTGGAAAGTATAGTTAAGCTGTTGGGTTTTGATAATTATTACGATATGGACAATTATAATAACGATGATGATTACTATGATAATTGGGGTATTTGGAATTCTAAATTTTCACCTTATTATTCTGATTTTTGAGTGAAACTTCTGAGCTATTTGTAAGTTCTGGTTTTACTGTTAATTCTCATAATCCTTTTGTGTTACCCGAATAATTTGAAGGTAAATTTGAAAAAGGAAATCATAAAAATTCAGAGGTCATAAAATATACAGATTACAGTTTGAAGTTATTTTTCGATAAGGCAAAACAAACATCTTGGTACGAAAATACAATATTTGTAATAACAGCCGACCATACTTCTCTCAGGTATTATCCGTAGTTCAACAACTATATAGGTCGTCATAGAGTTCCTATTGCTTTTTTTACTCCTGACAAAAGTATAAAGCCTAAGTTTGAAGAAACTAAAAACATACAACAAGCAGATATAATGCCTACTCTGTTGGGGTATCTTAATTATGACAAAGATTACTTTGCTTTTGGTTACGATGTTAACAAAACGGACAATGATTATCATTACACTTATACAACATCGGGTAATATATATCAGGTTTTCCATAAAAACTACAGTATGCAATATGATTTACCTAGTAATAAGGTGATAAATTTATATGATTTTAAAGATGATTTTGGTTTTAAAGAAAACTTAAAAGATAATGACAAGTACAAAGAGATAAGTACTAATATGCTAAATAATCTAAAAGCATTTGCTCAACAATACCATAATAAAATGAATAACAATGATTTAAGTTTACGCTAATTGAAAATTATTTTAAATTTTTATTCTTATTTCAATATAAAAATCATTAAAAAACCGTATCTTAGAGGTCTTATATTTTATGAAAAATAATATCATATAAAAATAAAAATAAAGTAAATGTATAACAAAATAAACTTGTTTATTATGAAGAACTATAAAATACTATTAGCAGTATTATTGTTTGTGCTATTAAGTCTTAATTTCACTTATAAAGCCTCCCAAAAAGTAGAAGATAAAGAATTAATATCAATGTTAATTAGTATATTATCGCAGGCACATTATCAGCCCGAAGATATAGACGATGATTTTTCGGAAAGTATTTACGACAATTTCATAGAAAAACTAGATGGAGCTAAACAATATCTTACATTAGAAGACTTTAAAATATTTGAAGGACAAAGATTACTGTTAGACGACCAGATTAAGAATGAAGATATTTCATTTTACAAAACGGTACTTTCTATATATAAAAACAAAATGGATGTGGTTAATTCTATGTACAAAGACATATTGAGTAGACCTTTTGATTTTAACTTAAAAGAAACTGTTATATTAGATTTAGAGATGACTCTTTATGCCAAAAATAATATAGAATTAAAAGAATATTGGAGAAAAGACTTGAAATTATCTGTTTTGTCTAAAGTTTATGATGCTCTAATATTAGAAGATGATAAGTTCAAAGAAGACGATAGTTACGATAAAAAAACTTTAAAAGAACTAGAGAAAGAAATAAGAGAGAAAACTTTAGAGAACTTAGAAGACCTATATTTAGTATTTAATGAAATAACTAAGATAGAGTGGTTTTCGGTATATCTAAACTCTATAACAGAAGTTTACGACCCTCATACTAATTATCTAGAACCTCTTAAGAAAAAGAGTTTTGACGATTCTATGTCAGGAAAAATAGAAGGAATAGGAGCCAGATTACAAAGAGAAAAAGGATATACTAAAGTAATAGGAATAGTATATGGAGGTCCGGCATACAAGGAAGGTTCTTTGGAAGTAGGAGACATTATATTAGAGTCTGCACAAGGAGAAGCTGAGTTCAAAAACTTAGTCGGAATGAGATTAAAAGATGCTATAGAATATATAAAAGGAAAAAAAGGAACTATTGTAAGGTTAAAACTAAAGAAAATAGACGGACGTATAGAAATTATATCTATAGTCAGAGACATCATAGAACTGGAAGAGACTTTTGTAAAGTCAAGCGTTGTAAAAGTTTTAGATAAGAAATTTGCTGTTATCAATTTACCTAAGTTTTATATAAACTTCAGAGATGATAACTATAGAAACTCTTATACCGACATGGCTGAAGAGATAGAAACCTTAAAAAAAGAAGGTGTTGACGGACTTTTGATAGACCTTAGAAATAATGGAGGAGGATCATTGAAAACAGCTATAGAAATCGGAGGTTTATTTATAGATAGAGGACCTATAGTACAAGTCAAATACAACAAAAGTGAAGCTTCTATAAGACAAGATAAAGACGAAAGAATACAGTGGAAAGGACCTTTAGTTATACTAGTAAATGAGTTGTCAGCCTCAGCCTCTGAGATATTTGCTGCTGCTATGCAAGACTATAATAGAGCTGTAATAATAGGCTCTAAACAAACATTCGGAAAAGGTACAGTTCAAAACTTATTATCGCTTAACCAGATAGCTAAGTCTGATAATGACTTGGGCGGATTAAAACTTACTATCCAAAAATTCTATAGAATAAACGGAGGATCTACACAAATTAAAGGAGTTGAGTCGGACATATCAATGCCTAGCCGATATACCTATATGAAAATAGGAGAAAAAGATCAAAAAAACGCTTTGGTTTGGGATAAAATAGAAAAAGCAAATTATATAGAAACTAATACTTATTCTAACAAAGAACAAGTTGTACTAGAAAGTCAAGAAAGAATAGCTGATAATGAAAAATTTAGGCTTATCGATCAATATGCTAGATGGTTAGTTGAAAACAGTAAAAAAGAAAGCGCATCGTTGAATTTTGAAGAATTTACTATAAGTTCTTTAAAATTAGATAAAGAAGCCGAAAAATTTAAAAATATTTACGAATATGAGTCTGGCTACAGTTATTCATCGACCAAGACAGAAGAATTAAAAATAGAAAATGATAGTATTATGATTTTGAAAAGAGAGCGTTGGCACAAATCTCTATCAAAAGACATATATGTTTCAGAATCTATAAAAGTATTGAGTCAACTGAAACTTCGAAAAAAATATATTGATTTGGTAGAAAAAAAGGTTCGTTTATAACAAGTCTTTTTTCTATGAAAACGACATTAGTTTTAGGATTATATAAAACTAATGTCGTTATTTGTTTAAAAATCGACCTAACATATGTTTAAAAGTATCAATAATAATTTAATTGGTTTTATAAGCTTTTTTTTTATAGTCTTATGTGGACTTACATCTGTATTTTGTTATGTTCTGGCTCCCGACAACTCATCTAATGCAAACCAGATGCACCTTAGTATACATTCTAAACCTCCAGGTTTTAGTGTACTGATATTAAAGATAAACAACCAAGAAAACTCGGAACAATCTTGGTTTGATTTTTTGGTAAACGGGAATAATACAACTACCAAAGAGATCCCTATAAATACTTATAAAATAAAAGAAGGAATACTTAAAATAAGTAGTTACGGCATGTCTGATGATTATTTTGATAAACAATACCATTTAAAAAATCTTAAAAACTGGACAGAAAAAGATAATATAGTTCAAACCAAATTTATATTAGGTACTGACAAATACGGTAGAGATTTGTTAAGTAGAGTATTAATAGGAGGACGTATTTCGTTTTTTATTGGGTTTGTTTCTGTTCTTATATCTTTGATAATTGGTATATCTATAGGTTCTATAGCAGGTTATTACGGAGGTTTTGTAGATACTTTTATGCAATGGATAATAAATGTTACTTGGTCAATACCAACACTATTATATGCTATTGCTATTACTTTAGCTTTAGGCAAAGGAACTTGGCAGATATTTATAGCCGTAGGGCTGACCATGTGGGTCGAAGTAGCCAGAGTAGTTAGAGGACAGGTTATGAGTCTAAAAAACATGCCATATATAGAAATAACAAAAGTTCTTGGTTTTTCTAATACCAGAGTACTTTTCAGGCATATACTACCTAATATATGGGCTCCGATAGTAGTAATAGCAGCAGCTAACTTTTCTAGTGCTATACTTATAGAAAGTGGGCTTAGCTTCTTAGGGATAGGAGCTCAACCTCCTACCCCATCGTGGGGAGCTATGATAAAAGATCACTATAGTTATATGATACTAGGTAAACCATACTTAGCAATAGTACCTGGTTTGGCTATTATGCTTTTGGTCATGTCGTTTATGAACTTCACCAACTATCTTAGAAATAATTTATCTATCAAAAAAAACTAAAATAATTTAGAAATGAAAAAAATAGTAATAGCCTTATTATTTATACTTAGTATCAATTTTATAAACTCTCAAAATGTAGAAACAGGTCTTAGGACCCCTCAATCTACTATATATACCCATCTTTATTATCTCCAAAAAAACAGCTACGATATAGATAAAGCAGCAACCGTTTTTAATATAAAAGACTTAGAAAAAGCTAAAAAAGCGAGTATAAAGTTAAAAAGAATAATAGAGGCTAAGGGTCTAAAAATAAACATTAGAAGAATTTCTAATAATCCTAATTATATAGATTCGTTACATTATTACAACTCTAGTTCTTACACATTGTTCCCTAAGAAAGCTCCTAAAATATACCTAGAAAAAATAAACAACAAATGGTACTATTCTGAAGAAACCTTTAATAATATAGATTCTATTTACAATGATGTGTTTCCTTTTGGAATTGAATTTATAATTGATCTAGCTCCTCATTTTTTTCACTATAAAATATTAAGCATAGAAGTATGGCAGTATATAGGAGTCCTAATACTAGTTCTATTATCTTTTTTAGTTTTTTATCTGATAAAAAGAATCATATTTACATTTTTTAAAAAAATAGAAAAATCTATCACCAAGTATGCTAGCTCCGATATAAATGACTATATAAACAGTCTTTCTAAGCCTATGGCCCTGATAATAGTCACATATCTGATAAGTAAAGTATTACCTGTATTAGATTTAGGAGCCTCTGTTTATAAGACTATTTATATTTTTATTGACATATTTATATCTGTATTTTGGATTTTTGTTTTTATAAAACTTATAAGACTATGTGTAGAAATATACAAGCAAAAACAATTATCAACATCTAGAGATAGCTTAGACAACCAACTACTACCCATAGTAAACAACCTACTAAGAGGCTTGGTGTATTCTATAGGTATATTACATTTATTGACTTTGTTAGGAGTAGATGCTACTACTGTAATAGCGGGTGCATCAATAGGAGGTTTGGCTGTTGCCTTAGCTTCGCAAGATACTGTAAAAAATATGATAGGTACTCTTATGATATTCATAGATAAACCTTTTCATATAGGTGACTGGATAGAGTCTGCTGATGTTGTTGGTACTGTAGAAGAAGTTGGTTTTAGATCGACCAGAATAAGAGCTGCCGATACTTCTATATATCAAATTCCGAACAGTAAACTATCCGAAATTGTAATAAACAACAAAGGCCTAAGACTTTTTAGAAGGTATAAAACCGAATTAGGTGTTCGTTATAACACCCCTCCTAAACTTATAGAAGCTTTCGTTTTAGGGATAAGAACTATTATAGACAAGCATCCTGACACTAGTTCTGATAAATTTAATGTGGAATTTACTGGATTTGCCGATTCTTCGTTACTAATAATGATAAATGTATATTTCAAATCAGGAAACTGGGGTACTGAGCAATCAGCAAAGCACAAATTACATATAGCAATACTAGAACTAGCGCAAGCTATAGGCGTTGACTTTGCATTCCCTACTTCTACTCTCTATATAGAGGATTTCCCAGGGAAAATAGCTAAAGACATGGGATACAATACCGATAGTAAAACTATAGCTAAAAATATAAATAAAGTAATAGCTGATTTTGAACGTAAAGCCAACAGTGATTCTGCTACAGATAGCAGCGATGTAAATGATGAAGAATAAATTTAGCTCATTTTATTTCATAAAAAAAGCCCTATAAGGGCTTTTTTTTATGAAATAAAAGTTTTACAAATACATAATTCTATGCTCTAAACCTGTATATGAAATTATAAATAGTGAAGTTATCCAAACAACTATTAAGGCTATATAAACCCATATACTATATTTAAGACTAGATAACAGTTTTATTCCTAAAAGTAAAACAACTAATATAGGCAATAGTGTAACTATTATAAAGCTAGCTATAACTAACCATAAAGGCAGAGTATAATCGAGCATTTCAAATAGTAAGCCCATATTGTTAATTTCAATCCCTATAAAATGACTAAAAAGTGTGAAAAATATAAGACCTATCATAAAGCCTATCAATATAGTAGAAGAAAATATGGTCAATACCAGCCCTATCAGTTTTTTAATTACTTCTAGGGCGACCAAAAAAAAACTTCTTATTTTTACGCTCTTTTCTTCAGCAAAACTCCTTACCTTTTCAAACTTACCTTTATAGTCTTTGCTTATCTTATTTTTGATATCCTCAGCACCTCTTTCCAGGTTATTTATCTGCTCTTTAACCATTTCTTCTATTTTAGAAAGAGTTATATCTTCTCCCTTCATTTCCAAAATCTGGCTAGCCGTTTTTGCTGATGGTATTATTATCCATAATATAAGATATACCAATATAGGAGAGCCTATAGAAAATATAGTCAACAATATAACTATCAACCTCAGTATAGATAGTTTTATAGAAAAATAAGCTGCCAATCCTGCCAAAACACCTCCTAAATATCCATTTTCTACATCTCTATAAAGCTTTTTCTTTATAGTATAAGACGAAGTTTTTTCTTCTTTATATTGGTTATCATCGTCATATTCATCTTCGTCCAAAGCCGAATAATCACTAGGCTTACCCATTATCTCTATTACATTATTAACATCATTCATAGATATTATATGTAAGTCTGAAAGCCTTTTTTCTAGTAATATTTCAGCTATTCTAGCCTCTACTTCCTTTATTACTTCTTCTTTATTTATTTTTAAAGATATTTTTATACTCTCCAAATATCTATATAACTTATCGTAAGCATCTTCATCTATGCTAAAAGATACATTTCCTAAATTTATGTGTATAGTCTTGTTCATTTTTTATTTTTTACTTGTTATCTTGTTTACTGCCTTAACTAATTCCTCCCAATGATCTCTCAATTTATCCAAAAAATTATTACCTTGCTCAGTAAGGCTATAATATTTTCTAGGTGGACCTGAGGTTGATTCTTCCCATCGGTATTCCAATAAATCATCATTTTTAAGCCTTGTCAACAATGGATAAACTGTACCTTCTACGACCAACATTTTTGACTCTTTCAATTCTTTTAATATCTCAGATGTGTAAGCGTCTTTGTCTCTAAGGACAGATAAAATACAGTATTCTAAAATACCTTTTCTCATCTGTGCTTTTGTGTTTTCTATTTTCATATCTATGTTTATTTAATTAATAAATATTATCATCTATATTATAACTAGTAGTATGATATGGCAAATATATGACATAATATAGTATTATGCAAAACATAGTACTATATATTTTATATAAACCCCAAAAAAAAAGTGCTTCCATACACGGAAACACTCTAAAACAAAAGCTTTAAGTACTCTTATTAATTTGTATTTATTTTTTAGGAATCCAAGGGATTTCATCTATTTTCAATGAAAAAGACATAAATCTACTCAAAACAAACAGTAAATCAGACAAGCGATTTGTGTATTTTAGTATTTCTTTCTCTATATTTTCTTCTTCAGATAGTCTTACTATTATTCTTTCGGCCCTTCTGCAAATACATCGGGCAATATGAATATGAGAAATAGTAGGGTGACCTCCTGGCAGAACAAAACTAGTCATAGGTTTTAGTTTTTTGTCCATATCATCTATAGTTTGCTCCAAAAATAAAACATTATCTGTTTCTACTTTTTCTATATTTAATCTTTCTTTTCCATTTCTCATAGTTTTACTACTTTCGGGAGTAGCCAACATAGCCCCCATAGTAAACAATTCATTCTGTATTCTTAATAGAATATCTGATATTTTATCATCATTAATAAGGTCTTTTATAAGCCCTATATAAGAGTTTAACTCATCAATAGTACCATAAGCTTCTATCCTAATATTGTGCTTAGCAACTCTAGTTCCTCCATACAAGCCAGTAGTACCTTTATCACCTGTTTTAGTATATATTTTCATGCTATTTGTTTGTTTTAGTGTTATTTCTTATAAAATCAGTAATCAAATAACTGATTAGTTTACCTGTAGTATCTCGTTCTTGGTTAGGAATAGCCTCACATAAATGTAAATATTTAGCATTTTTTTGTTTAGCTACTTTTTTTACAAACAACCTACATTCATTTGCCGAAAAACCAGAAGAAGTAATAGCACTCGACGAAAAATTTTCTATAGCATCCAAATCTATTTCTACACCAAAAAAATCTTTATTTATATGCTTTATCGATTTATATATTTGTTTTTTGAACGATTTATTATCTAAAAACATCAAATTTTCAAAATATTTTATCTTTATTTTTTTGTCTTCATCTATATCTTCTAAAATATATTCTGGAGTATAGTTTTTATGAATTCCAAACATAGAATATTTATTCAAATAACCTTCGCTTTTACAATAACTAAAACCATTTCCACTATGCCTTGAGTCCGATATTTGTCTCAAATCGGTATGAGCATCGAAGTTTATTACATTAACAGAAGTTCCTTTGGCCAAAGAAAGTCCTTTTATATTCCCATAAGAATTGTTATGCCCCCCTCCTATTATTATAGGAAACTTACCTGAAACAATTATTTTAGAAACCAATTCACTAACCTGATCATCGACCTGATCTAACTCAAAATCTTCATCAGCAAAGCAAAGACTACCTAGTATCAATATATCATTCGAATTATTATATCTGTTATCTTGAACGTTTAAAAGTGATTTTAATGCCGAAAACCATGCTTTACTAGCCCCTCTTACTCCTTTGTTAAGGTGAACTCCCAAGTCTTCTTCTATTCCAAAAACAACATAATTACTAGAGCTATTTTCTAATATCTCGTCTATATTTTCTCCTTTAGGAATTTGGCATTTCTGCCCCAATTTAGACTCCCCCTCTCTATTGCTAACCAAATTAGTTAGTACTTTCTCATTGTATATTCTAAGATTATCCATATCTTTTTTTTTATAGTTCAATATAATTATTTAAAACAAGAACTAAATTAATTACCATTATTATTTTCACTAATTAACATATTATATTTCATCCAGCGCTATCAACTTCTATAGTACTATGTTGTATATTATGGTGTTCCAAATTATGTTTAATATCTTTTTTTATAGAACGAATTTCATTTATATTAACTTCCTTTTTCAATATAACAAGAACTGTGATAGCATTTTCAGTGCTACTCAGCGCCCAAATATGTAAATGATGTAAGTTTTCTACCGATTTATTTGACAGTATAACAGCTTTTATTTCTTCTTTATTAATATCCTTAGGGATTCCATCCAAAGTAAGTCTTAAACTTTCTTTTAACAAAGACCAAGTTGTAATAAGTATAACAAAACCTATTACAAAACTAGTTATAGAATCGACAATATCCCATGAAGTATAGTGTATTATAATACCCGAAACAACTACACCTACAGATACCAAAGTATCAACCATCATATGTATAAAAGCTCCTTTTAGATTTATATCATTTCTCTGTCCTTTATAAAACAACAAAGCTGAAATACTATTAATTATAACACCTATTATAGCAGTTATAATCACAACACTACCCAAAACTTCTGGCTGAGAACCTAACCTCGATATAGCTTCTACAAATATCTTTACAACTATGAATATTAACAATACAGAATTAATCAAAGAAGCCAAAATAGATGCTTTTTTGTAACCATAAGTATATAAGTAAGTTGCCGTTTTTTGAGCTAATTTCATACCTATCAACGATATAATAAGACTAGCTACATCGCTAAGATTATGACTAGCATCAGAGATAAGAGCCAAAGAATTGGTATAATAACCAGCTACAAATTCTATTAAAGTAAAAATAGAATTTAAAGCTATTCCTATGTAAAACGCTCTATTTATATCTTTTAGAGAAGGAACTGAATGATCGTGACCATGGTGACTCATATTTATTTACATTTATAAATTAGACATAAACAAATGTAAGCATTAGAAAAACAAAACCGTAAAGTTTTATTTTAAAACTTTACGGTTTCAATAACAAACCTCTATATTATAAACTGAAACAGCTTTTCATTATCATTCAGGTACTCCCCCAAATACCCCTTTTCCTTCATTCTTTCGACCAAAGGTATGAAATCGCCTTTATCTTTTAGCTCTACTCCTACCACGGCAGAACCTTTAGTTCTATGGTTTTTCTTAGTATATTCAAAATGGCTTATATCATCGTTTTCTCCCAAAACTTCTATCAAAAACTCCTTTAAAGCTCCTGCTCTCTGAGGAAAATCGACCAAAAAATAATGCTTAAGCCCTCTATGAAGTAATGCTCTTTCTTTCATCTCTTCCATACGAGTAATATCATTATTACCTCCAGAGATGATGCAAACAACATTTTTGCCTTTTATTTGTTCTTTATACTGTTCCAAACCCGATACAGACAATGCTCCTGCTGGTTCTATAACCATAGCATTTTCGTTGTACAACTTCAATATAGTACTACAAACAGCTCCTTCGTCTACCAGTTTGACTTCATCTAACAGCTCTTTACAATACCCAAAAGTAATATTACCTATCTTTTTGACAGCAGCTCCATCGACAAAACTATCTATTTTGTCTAATTCAATAGGTTTTCCTACTTCCAAAGCTTTTTGTAAAGAAGGTGCTCCCTTGGGTTCAAAAGCTATTATTTTGGTATTAGGGCTGAGCTGTTTGAAAACACTAGAAACTCCGGAAGCAAGACCTCCTCCTCCTACAGGTAAAAACAAATAATCTATAGACTCATTTTTATCTTCCAATATTTCTAAACCAACTGTTGCTTGTCCTTCTATTATTTTTTCATCATCAAAAGGATGTACAAAACTCAAATTATTTTCTTTACAAAACTTATCAGCAGCCTTACATGCTTGGTCAAAAGTATCTCCTATCAACTTTATCTCAACATATTCTCCTCCAAAAACAGCAGCCTGATTTACCTTTTGCATAGGAGTAGTCACTGGCATAAAAATATTACCTTTTACCTTCAGTTTACTACAAGAAAGTGCAAAACCCTGAGAATGATTACCCGCACTAGCACATACAACTCCTCTTTTTAACTCTTCTTTGCTTAGTGAGTTTATCTTGTTGTAAGCACCTCTTATCTTGTAAGACCTTACTACTTGCAAATCTTCTCTTTTGAAATAAATATTCGATTTGTATTCTTTCGATAAATTATCTACTCTCTGTAATGGGGTTTTGTTAGCAACTCCGACTAAGTTCTCTTTAGCTTCTCGTACCTTATCTAACGATACTTTTAGGCTTTCTTTCATCTTCTCTTTTAATTTTTATTTCTTAAAACAAAAGTAATTCGGATTATGTCTATGTAAATTATCTTTAAACTTAATTTTATATATCAAATCGATCTTAAAAACAAAGCTTTATGAAATTCTTTAATATTTACATACAAGTCATTCAACTCATTATAGTCTAATTCACTTAAGTCTAAAGACTCAAATGAAGGGACAAATACTTTTACCCCTTCTATTTTTAGTTTTATTTCTTCTATTAACCTCACTCTTGACCAAGTCTGTAAATTATTATTTAGCATATTTTTTTTACTACAAGATACACCAATTAAGAATATAAAACACTGATAAAAAGATTTTTATCTTAAAAAATTTAACTCTGAACAGTCATAGATTCTCTTAACTTACTACCTACCTGCTCTATCGGGTGGTTTCTTATAGCATCGTTAATAGCTATAAGCTCTCTGTTATCAACTCCTGCCCCAGATCCATTTACATAACTAGTCCCTATTATATCTATATCTACACCAGAGTAAAAACGTTCTAACAAACCCTTACAAGCATGATCGAACAAATAACAACCGTATTCTGCCGTGTCCGAGATAACTCTATTCATTTCGAATAATTTCTTTCTGGCAATAGTATTGGCTATAAGTGGTGTTTCGTGCAAAGATTCGTAATAAGCCGATTCTTCTATTATTCCCGACTCTACCATAGTTTCAAATGCCAATTCTACTCCTGCTTTTACTAATGCTACCATCAACAATCCATTGTCAAAATACTCTTGTTCTGGTATTTCTTTTTCTTGTATTTTTGTTTTTTCAAACGAAGTTTCACCAGTCAGAGCTCTCCACTCTAACAAGTTTTTATCATCTACAGCCCAATCTTCCATCATAGTTTTAGAAAACTCTCCTGACATTATATCGTCCATATGCTTTCGGAACAATGGAGTCATAGTTTGCTTTAATTCCTCTGACAGATAGTAAGCTTTTATCTTAGCTGGGTTAGATAGTCTATCCATCATATTGGTAATACCTCCATGCTTCAATGCTTCGGTTATAACCTCCCAACCGTTTTGTATAAGTTTGGCTGCATAGTTTTTGTCTACTCCTTTTTCGATCATTTTGTCGAAACTCATTATAGAACCTGTTTGCAAAAGACCACAAAGTATAGTTTGCTCTCCCATAAGGTCAGACTTTACTTCTGCTACAAACGAAGAATTAAGAACTCCTGCTCTATGTCCTCCCGTAGCAACTGCATAAGCCTTAGCCTGCTCAAAACCCTTGTTTTCTGGGTCATTTTCAGGGTGAACAGCTATAAGCGTAGGTACTCCAAACCCTCTTTTATATTCTTCTCTCACCTCTGTTCCTGGTGACTTTGGAGCTACCATTATTACAGTTATATCCTCTCTTATCTGCATACCTTCTTCTACTATATTGAATCCGTGAGAATAAGAAAGAGTAGCTCCTTTTTTCATAAATGGCATTAGCATACTTACTACTTTGCTGTGTTGTTTGTCAGGAGTAAGGTTTATAACCAAATCAGCAGTTGGTATTAACTTCTCGAAAGTATCTACTACAAAACCATTTTTACTAGCATTCTTGTAAGACTGTCTTTTCTCTTTTATAGCCTCTTCTCTCAAAGCATAAGAAATATCTAGCCCTGAGTCTCTCATATTAAGCCCTTGGTTCAATCCTTGAGCTCCACAACCAACTATTACTATTTTTTTTCCTTCCAAAACTTTTACTCCGTCCTGAAACTCTTCAATACCCATAAAACTGCATTGAGCTAATTGTGCTAACTGATCTCTTAATGTTAATGTGTTGAAATAATTTTTCATCTTAGTTTTTTATTGATTTTAATAATTTTGTTATCTCCATTTCTGTTTTAGATACCGACACTCTACCCGATTTTACAAACTGCATTATCCCATAAGGAAGCAATTGGTCGTAAAGCTCTTTTATCTCCTGCTCTCTACCTGATTTTTCTATAGCAAAAAACTCCTTATTTATAGTAACTATCCTTGAACTACTGTGTTTTATTATATTTTGTATTTCTTTTTCTTCGAACAAAAGATTTGACTTTATCTTAAACAAAGAGGTCTGATGATATATAACCTCGTCCTCTTTGTGATAATAAGCCTTTATTACCTCTATCTGCTTTTCTAACTGAGTTATCAATTTCACAGCTTCATCAGTACTAATAAAAGTAACTATAGTAAACCTATGTACATTGTCTATCTCGGTAGCCGATACGTTTAAACTCTCAATATTGTAATGCCTCTTAAGAAATACTGTCGATATTCTGGTTAATAAACCTATATTGTTTTCTGTATATATTGATATAGTGTATAATTGTCTTTCCATTTTTATTTATTTTAGTCTAATATCTGAAACGCTTGCCCCTGTAGGAACCATAGGGAACACATTATCTTCTTTTTCTATTATTATTTCCAAGAAATAAGCTCCATCATGGTCTAACATTGCTTTAACTGATTTATCCAAATCTTCTCTTTTACTTACTTTATTACAAGCAATATCATAACCTTTGGCTATAGTCTGAAAATCGGGATTTACCATCTCGGTAGAGGCATATCTTTTATCAAAAAACAACTCTTGCCATTGCCTAACCATACCTAAGAAGCTATTGTTAAGTACTACTATCTTTACAGCCATTTTGTGCTGAAATATAGTCCCCAACTCCTGTATAGTCATCTGATAACCTCCATCGCCTATCACAGCAACAACCTCTCTATTAGGCATACCTACTTTGGCTCCTATAGCTGCAGGCAGAGCAAAGCCCATAGTTCCTAGTCCTCCCGAAGTTATATTGCTCCTAGTCTTATTGAACTTAGCATATCTGCAAGCAAACATCTGATGTTGACCTACGTCCGAAACTATTATAGCATCGCCTTTGGTGTATTTGTTTATAGCCTCCAAAGACTCTCCCATAGTAAGACCTTTTTTGCTTGGTGATAATTGATCTTTGATTACCTCCTTATATTCTTCCTTGTATAAATCTTTGAATTGCTGTAACCATACTTTATGCTCTTTCGCCTTCACATAATCTGTCAGTAGAGGTAAAGTTTCTTTTATATCACCTAATACACCTACATCGGCTTTTACGTTTTTACTTATTTCCGCAGGATCTATGTCCAAATGAATAACCTTAGCCTGAGTAGCGTATTTGGACAGATTACCAGTAACTCTGTCGTCAAACCTCATTCCTATAGCAATAAGTACATCACATTCATTAGTCTTTTTGTTAGGAGCATAGTGTCCGTGCATACCCACCATACCTACATTAAGCCTATGATTAGTCTCCAAACCCGATAGCCCTAGAGCCGTCTGAGAAGTAGGTATTCCTGTTTTTTCTATAAATTCTTTAAAGTATTGTTCTGCCTTAGCAAGTATAACCCCCTGTCCCATTATTATAAATGGCTTTTTGGCGTTATTTATAAGCTCTGCAGCTTCTTTTATCTTAGATAAATCATATTTTGGAACAGGAACATAAGACCTTATATGATTACATTTTTTATATTCAAAATCTAATTTATCGAACTGAGCATTTTTGGTTATATCAATAAGAACAACACCTGGCCTACCCGATTTGGCTATATAAAACGCCTTTGCCAACACCTCTGGTATCTCCTTAGCATCGGTTATTTGATAATTCCACTTAGTTACAGGTGTCGATATACTTATTATATCTGTTTCCTGAAAGGCATCTGTACCTAGCAAATGAGCACCTACCTGCCCCGTGATACAAACCAAAGGAGTCGAGTCTATCTGAGCATCGGCGATACCTGTTACCAAGTTAGTTGCCCCAGGTCCTGAAGTCGCTATCACAACTCCTACATTACCAGTTGCCCTAGCCATACCTTGAGCGGCATGTATTGCTCCTTGTTCGTGCCTTGTCATTATATGAGTAAACTCGTCTTTACGCTTATAAAACTCATCATAGACTGGCATTATAGCTCCTCCTGGATAACCATAAACCAAATCTATTCCTTCGTTTAGCAAACATTTTACCACAGCCTCAGCTCCTGATATAGTTTCTTTTTTAACTTCTTTTTTTTCTAATACTTCTAGCTTTTCCATCTTTATTCAAATTTATCAGTTACACAACCCTCAGAGGCTGTTGCTACCATTTTAGCATATTTATACAATATTCCTTTAGTCTGTTTTAACTTAGGAGCTACCCACATAGCTTTTCTATTTTCCATTTCACTATCACTAATAAGTAAATTAATAGTATTAGTAACGGCATCTATTTTTATAATATCTCCGTCTTGTACCAAAGCTATATTCCCTCCTTTTTGAGCCTCAGGAGTTATATGCCCTACTACAAAACCATGTGTTCCTCCCGAGAATCTTCCATCGGTAATAAGAGCTACAGTCTTACCTAGACCTACACCCATTATCATAGAAGTAGGCTTTAACATCTCTGGCATGCCTGGCCCTCCACTAGGGCCTACATAGCGAATAACCACTATATCTCCTTTTTCTATATCTCCTTTGCTTATTCCGTCATTAGCTTCTTGTTCGCTATCGTAAGTTTTGGCTTTCCCTTCGAATATAAACCCTTCTTTACCACTTATCTTAGCTACAGAACCTCCCTGAGCTAAGTTTCCGTATAGTATTTGCAAATTACCAGACTCTTTTAAAGCCTTTTCAGTCGGAAATATTACTTTTTGTTCAAATTCTAATCCTTTTACGCTTTCCAAATTATCGGCTATAGTTTTACCAGTAACCGTCATACAATCGCCATGTAGCAGACCTTGACTTAACAAATATTTCATAACCGCAGGAGTACCTCCTATATCGTGAACATCTTCCATTAGATATTCTCCACTTGGCTTAAGGTCTGCCAACAGAGGTGTTTTATCACTAATTCTTTGAAAATCATCTAAAGTGAAATCAATATCAGCAGCATGTGCTATAGCCAAATAGTGTAAAACTGCATTAGTAGAACCTCCTAAAGCATTCACAAGAGTAACAGCGTTTTCCAAAGATTTTTTGGTAATAATATCCAAAGGTTTTAAGTCTTTTTCTAACAAATTATATACAGCATCGGCTATTTCGGAACTTTCTTTGGTTTTAGCTTCATTTTCGGCAGGAGTAGAAGAGTTATAAGGCAAGGAGAAACCAAGAGCTTCTATAGAACTAGCCATGGTGTTGGCCGTGTACATACCTCCACAAGCACCCGGTCCTGGGCAAGCTTTCTTTATTATTTGCTTGTATTCTACCTCGTCTATATCTCCATTCATTTTCTTTCCCAAAGCCTCAAAAGCAGAGACTATATTGAGTTTTTCTCCATTATGACAACCCGAAGCTATAGTACCTCCATAGACCATAAGCGAAGGACGATTAAGCCTTAGCATAGCCATAATAGCACCTGGCATATTTTTGTCACAACCAACCACAGCAACCAGAGAGTCATAGTTTTGAGCGTTCATAACCACTTCCATAGAATCGGCTATTATGTCCCTAGAAGGCAAAGAGTAATTCATGCCAGGAGTACCCATCGATATACCATCACTAACCCCAATAGTGTTAAAAACCAAACCAATCAAGTCTTTTTTGTTGATAGATTGTTTTATTAGGTTGGCAATATTGTTTAGGTGCATATTGCACGGATTACCATCGTAACCAGTACTTGCTATACCAATCTGTGGTTTAGCGAAGTCTTCGTCCTTTAGTCCTACAGCATATAACATTGCTTGTGCTGCTGGCTGAGTGGGGTCTTGAGTAACTCTTTTACTGTGTTTGTTTAGCTCCATTTTTACTTTTTGTTCAAAATTACGTTTAGTATTATTTTTATATTTTCTGTTTTTTATTTTTATACGCTAGTCAAAACTATATTTATTAGCTTAAACACCTATAAAACAAACTATTCCTATATTATAAAATTACAATGATTAGTTGTTTTACAAAATCGAAAAAGGGTCTTTCTAAAATTATAGAAAGACCCTTTTTTGATTCTTTTATCTTCTATAAACTTCAATAAACCGCATAAATAATTAGGACTATCAATTTGATAATAATCTT
>JABSPL010000116.1 GCA_013215105.1 Flavobacteriaceae bacterium | reverse complement strand
TAATCTGCTTTTGGACGGTTCAAATATACTGTCATCACTACCCGTTATTTTATAGCCTTTATCGTGTAAAGCTATTGCTAAGTTGTGCATAGCAGCTCCTGCTATTGCTATAAAATGTATATTCATATTTTAGTTTTTTTTATAAAAATCAAATATACATATTTATGTGTGGTTAATAGGTCGTAAGGTTGGTTTAAAGTTTTTATTCTACAAAATATTTTTAGCTCAAAGAGAAATATATTTACTCCGTTTTATAAATGGAAAAATTAAGCTTATTATCTAAGCTTCACTTTTTTTTAAGTGCAAAATACTACTGTATTCAGACTTAAAAACAAGACCCCATTCACAATAAAAACAACTCCGTTCCCTAACCCGAAACGGAGCACATATTTACCTTTACAAAACCATTTAACTCATCATTGCTATTTCTTTTTGAAACTTTACAGCTAAGTCGTCAGCATCTTTTTGACTTTTACTTTCGGTATATATTCTTATTATAGGCTCAGTATTCGATTTTCTTAGGTGAACCCATTGGTTTTCAAAATCTATTTTAAGCCCATCAACTAACGATATTTTTTCGTCTTTGTATTTATCCCCTATCTTAGCCCATACATCGTCAATAGAAGTATTTTCTATAAGATCTATTTTATTTTTACTCATATAATAACTAGGGTAACTATCTCTAAGTTGTTTACAAGAAACTTTTGCGGTAGCTAGCTTAGACAAAAACAAAGCAACACCAACTAACGAATCTCTACCATAATGAGAGTCTGGCAATATGATACCTCCGTTACCTTCGCCACCTATCACAGCATTGTTGGTTTTCATGGCTTCCACCACATTTACCTCCCCTACAGCACTAGCTATATAGTCTACACCGTGTTTGTCGCTTATATCTTTCAAAGCTCTTGACGAAGATAAGTTAGACACAGTATTCCCTTTTTTCTTAGACAAAACGTAGTCAGCACATGCCACTAAAGTGTATTCTTCTCCAAACATACTACCATCTTCACATACCAAAGCCAATCTGTCAACATCGGGGTCAACCACTATTCCTAAGTCTGCTTTTTCTTTGACTACCAACTCCGATATATCGGTAAGATGCTCTTTCAAAGGCTCAGGATTGTGAGGGAACTCACCGTTAGGAGTACAGTATAGCTCTATACATTTTACTTTTAGTTTTTTTAGTAATGCAGGTATAGCTATTCCTCCCGTAGAATTAACGGCATCGACAACTACTTTTAGTTTTGCTTTTTTTATAGCTTTTACATCTACCAAATCAAGATCTAGTACGCTTTTTATATGTTTTTTAATTTGTTTTTTATCTCTGGAATAAACACCCAAATCATCAACCTGAGCAAATTCAAAGTCTGATTCTTCGGCTAAGTTTAATATTTTATCTCCTTCTATAGCATTAAGAAATTCACCTTTATAGTTTAGCAATTTCAAGGCATTCCATTGTTTGGGATTATGCGAAGCGGTTATTATAACACCACCATCAGCACTTAGGTTGGTCACAGCAAACTCTACAGTAGGCGTGGTCGAAAGGTCTATATCTACGACATTAATACCAAGACCTATAAGGGTATTAGTTACCAAATCACTTATCATCTTACCCGAAATACGAGCATCTCTACCTATTATTACGGTTAGTTTATTGTTATTTTTACTATTGTTTTTGAGCCATTGACCATAAGCTGCTGCGTATTTGACAGCATCTATAGGAGTCAGATTATTATTAGTTTTACCACCTATAGTTCCTCTTATTCCTGAAATTGATTTTATTAAAGTCATATTTTTTTTATTAAAAAGGATAATTTATCCCAAATTGAAATAATGCGTTAGTATAATTATAGTTCTGAAGCCATTTATCTCCTTCCAGATAAGGCTCATGTGTTTTGAAAGCCAAATCGAGTCTAAAGATAAGAAAACTCATGTCATATCTCAAACCAAATCCGCTAGCTACAGCAACCTCATTCATAGAATTAAAACCTTTGAATTCGCTTCTATCTTCGTAAAGAGAAGTCCCGAAGGCATTCCATATATTCCCTGCATCTATAAACAAGGCTCCTTTAAGGCTTTTTACTATATTAAATCGGTACTCTATATTGGCTAGTAATTTTATATTACCAACATTATATTCTATATTTTCGTCACTCCCTCCAGGACCCAAATCGTAAGTATGCCAAGCTCTTATATCGTTAGCTCCTCCTATGAAATAGTTTTTACTAAACGGTATTTCTGAATTATTATAAGGTATAGCAACCCCCGCAAAAGTACGGATAGCTAAGGAACTAGACCTATTTAGCTCCCAAAATCTTTTGTATTCAAAATCTATTTTCAAAAACTGAGGTATAGGTACATTAAACACCTCCTCGTTGGTTCCTTCTTTGACTCTTTCTTTGATCCCTGAGAGTACCTTGTTAAGAACCGCTCCTGAACTCGATATATTTGCATAAAAAGTATAAAAATCTATATCATCAAAATTATCGGAAGAACTATAATTGAAACTATACGAAATACTAGGTATTAGGTAGTTTTGAGTTAAAGTTTCGTAACGCCTTTGTATATTTAATACTTGATCGTATTGCTCTCTTTTAGTGTTTTTGAAATCATTATCAGCAGAAAGAACATACTCTATATAAGGTAAAGCTAATATATTATCATTTTCATCCAAAAGTTCTGGTGTTGGCGCTATATAGAAAACTATATCATCGTTTAACACATTGTATTGGGACCTGTAAACATCAAAATATTGATCTATTTTCTGATTTTCTATATACTGAAGGTTTATAAGTTTAAAACTGTGTTTAGCATTTTTACTTTTCCAATTATAATCTAATATTAGCGATATTTTCTGTTTATCAAGCCCTATATTTTTCTGCCAACTTCTACCTAAAGCTATTCTAGTCTTAGGTTTCATTTTCTCAAAATTGAAAGGAGCCAAAAACCTAGGTATAGTTATAGAGGCATCTATACCTACTTCCCACGAGTTAAAATAATTAAAAGAAGTACCCGTTAGTGATACTTTAAATATTTCAGCCCCTCTTAAAGCATTGGTATTGGTAAACGAAAACTGTCCCGATATACCCAGTTCTTTGATGGTAGAATGAGATATTTCTGTATTTATTTTGGCGAAATATTTCCTGGTTGGGTTCAATAGTATTGTTGCTTTAAGAGAATCAACTCCTTGGTCCTGATATTTTATATTTATAAAATCGAAATTCCTTAGGTCTTTTAATTGGTTTTTGGTATCATCTCGGTTCGTATCCGAATATAATTCTTTAGGCTTTACGAATATAGAGCGAAGTAACGACTTGGGTCTGTAATTTATTTTGTCATAAGCATAAAAATTGAATCCATTATAATTTATGATACTATCTTTGTATTTATCACCTTTCTTTTCAAAAGAGTAATCAGTAATTATATCGACCGAACTAACCGTCTGAGTTCTTAGAGTATGAGTTTCTATATTGTTTTTGTCTTGGGTTATCCTATCCGATATTTTTATGACAACATCGGTATTATTACTAATACTTGTAGTGTCAATATCAACAAACTCTATCAAGTTTTCCGAAAAATGATAAATACCAGAATTCCTAAACAGTTTTGTAAGCCTCAAAGCTTCTTTTTTGAAATTAGAGTACTCAAACACCTCTCCTTTTTTAACCTTCGAAGCTTGTATATTTCTGGTATACAAATCGGCTATTTTTTCCGATTCTATATCGTATAACAAATTATTTATTATATAAGGTTTATAGGTGTCTACATAATAATTTACTTTCAGCTTTTTATCTGATTTCTTTATTGTATCGTAAGTAACTATAGCATCGAAATATCCCAAATTGAAATAATGTTGCTGTAGTATCTTTGCCGTTCTGTCCGATTTTGATTTATCCCAAACAATAGGAGCTTCTCCATTTTTAAGAAAAATATTATTGTATTTTTCGCTAAGATAACCTATCCTACTACTCTGTTTTACCGAAAACAGCCAAGCTATTAGTTTCAAGAACTTAGGATGCCTTTCTTTCCACTTTATATAGTTTTTTTTATGGTTTTTGTCTCCCATATTATAAACATGTAGTGAAATAGGTATTCCTAAACTCTTTTGATTAGTTTTTTGTACTACAAAAGTTTTAATACTACTATCAACTTCACCATTTATATATACATTGTTTTCAACAAGCAACATCTCTGCTTCAGAGACATATTTCACTGAATTACAACTGTAAAAGATAAAAAATAATATTAATAATATTCTGAGATAGTTTTTCAACTTATAAGGTTTAGATTTGTTTCAAATTTAAAAAATATATAGATGCTATCGAAGAATACTCGTAAAAAAATATTAGAGCTTCACAATAAGAAAAAAAGAGTCGAAAACAATGCTTTTATTGTTGAAGGTATCAAAGGAGTAAACGAGTTCCTAAACTCAGACATAGAGCTGATTAACCTATATCACACCGAAGATTTCGATACAAAAACAACAGAAAAACACATACTAGTAACCCAAGGAGAATTACAACAAATAAGCAACCTAAAAAACCCTAATAAGGTACTGGGAGTCTTCGAAATACCCAAAAAAAAGCAGATATCCACCAAAGGCATCACTTTAGTGCTAGACCAAATAAACGACCCTGGTAATTTAGGAACTATTATCAGGCTATGCGATTGGTTCGGAATAGAACAGATGATATGCAGCGAAAACACTGTAGATTGTTATAATTCTAAAGTAATACAATCGACTATGGGGTCGTTGACCAGAGTTAATATAGTATATGATGATATTTTCCAATATTTAAAAAATACTGATAAACCTGTATATGCGACTGTACTAGGAGGTAGTAATATTCACAAAACTTCTTTCGAAAAAAACATAAATATAGTGATTGGGAATGAAGCTAACGGAATATCCGCAGAAGTTTTGGAACTTGTAAACAAGAAAATTACCATACCTAGTTATAGTAAACACAACAAAACCGAAAGTTTAAATGTTGCGGTTGCTACATCTATAGTTATTGCACATATCAAGGGCTTGGAAGGGTAAAATATTCGGAAACTATATATTTATACAAAAACAAAATCCTCTATATATTATTTTATATAGAGGATTTTGTTTTATTAGTATTCAAAAATTAACTTTTATCAGAAATACTACCTCCTGACGAAGAGTTACTTTTCACTACATTAGGATTACCTTTATAGTCTATATCTCCACTGCTCGAAGCGCTAGCCCTAAGGTCTCCATATACATTTATATCTATATCGGCACTACTCGAAGCACTAGCTTTACAGTTCTTAGCCTTCAATTCCATAGCATAAACGTCAGAACTACTAGATGATGATATTTCCAAATCGTTAACTCGACCTTCCAAAGTAATATCAGCGCTACTAGAGCTACTAATATCAGCCGAATCAACATCAAGACTAACATATATACTAGAACTACTAGACGAACTTATTTTTATTCTATCAGTTTTTATAGTGTTTTCGACTTTAATCATAGCACTAGAGCTCGATTTTAAGTATTTTATATTCGAAGTAGTCAAATAAACATTTTTTGTTCTTACATTACCAACGCTTCCATCAAAATATATTTTTAGAGCTCCGCTGCTAGTAACCTCAGTTATTAATTTATCTTGTATATTTTGGTCAGTTTCTACCTCTAGGCTAAACTCTCCCCCATAAGTTATATAAACCGAAATACTTTGACTCACTATTACCCCGTCAAACTCTCTGTCTAAAGTTCTTTTTTGCTTTACTACATTACCATCTCCTTTGGCACTAGCCATAAGACAAGAACTTAAACTTATCATCAGGATAGCTATAAATGCAATTCTAAATAGATTTTTCATATTATTGTTGTTAAATGATTGATTATACAACTCAATGACGTTTACCATATTAGTTTGTTACACAAATTGCTTAGAAACATCTTCAGCTCTTCTGTTTTGGCTATAGTCATAAAAACCTTCTTTCGATTTCACTCCAAGTTTACCTGCCCTTACCATATTTACCAAAAGAGGACAAGGTGCATATTTAGGATTTTTAAATCCGTCGTGCATCACCTCTAGTATCGACAAACAAACATCTAAACCTATAAAATCGGCTAATTGTAAAGGTCCCATTGGGTGAGCCATACCTAGCTTCATTACAGTGTCTATCTCTTTTACTCCTGCTACACCGTTATACAAAGTCTCTATAGATTCGTTTATCATAGGCATAAGTATTCTGTTAGCTACAAAACCAGGATAATCGTTAACCTCAACAGGTTCTTTACCCAAACCAGAAGATAGTTTCATTATAATATCGCAAACTTCGTCGGAAGTAGAATAACCTCTAATAACCTCTACCAATTTCATAATAGGTACGGGATTCATAAAGTGCATACCTATAACTTTATCGGCTCTGTTAGTATGAGACGCTATTTGAGTGATAGAAATAGAAGAAGTATTGGTTGCTAATATGGTATTAGCGTTACACACCTCGTCCAATCCTTTAAATATTTTCAGCTTCAAATCTATATTTTCGGTAGCAGCTTCTATAACCAAATCAGCCTCAGATACTGCATCTTTTATAGAAGTATAAGTGGTTATATTAGCCAAAGTATTAGATTTATCTTCTGCTGATATTTTTTCTTTAGACAACATTCTGTCTAGGTTTTTTGCTATAGTAGCCATTCCTTTTTTAAGAGAATCTTCTGATATATCTACTAAATTAACTTTATAATTGCATTGGGCAAAAGTATGGGCAATACCATTACCCATAGTACCAGCTCCTATCACTGTTATATTTTTCATCTGTATTATTATTTATTTACAAGGTCAAATATATAACTTATATACAAATAAAGACAGCCCTACCTACATTATATAGATAGAGCTGAACAGAAATAATAATAAAATCTTTATCCTTTTTTATCCTTTTTTGTTTTAGTCTGATTTTTACAGCAAGAAGGTCGTTTTTTTGCAGTTTTCCTATTAGCTTTCACTTTACCGGTACCATAACCCAATTCGCCTATTGTTTTATGAATAGAAACTCCATTAGTAATTGTTTTATCATAAACCACGGTCAGAACCTTCTTATATTTATCCCGTTTTTCTTCAGAGACACCTTCCATTTCAGATATAGATTTTTCGATAGAACCACTACACATACCACAGTTTCCTGTAATATCTATACTCATTGTCAATATGTTTTTTGTTTTTACAACTTCACCAACCTTGTCTTTTTCTGTTGCTTGTTCTTACCCGAACAAACTTACAGTTCCTATAATAGCAAAAGCCATTACACTTAAAATTGTTTTTTTCATAGTAATTTATTTTAGTTAATGTTTATTTTTCAGTAATACATATCTGAAAGGCGCCTATTATTTTATATTCTTTTAGATTTTTCAACTTCTTCTGATTCTTCTTTCTCAGCTTTCAATTTCATCTCATTTTCCCTTTGTTTTATAGCCTTTTTATGAGCTTTCTTACAGCATTTAGGTTGCTTTTTTCTAACTTTCTCATCTCCATTGAGCTTATTAGTATCATAGCCTAAACTAGCTATAGATATATGAATACTCATATCATTAGTAATATTCTTGTCATACCCTACCGAGAATGTCTTATGTTTTTCATCCCACTTTACCGAAGAAACTCCTTGTATTCCATAAATCTCCTTTTCTAAAGGTATATTACATTTCCCACAATTTCCTTTTACTTGATAATTACTTATAAAGATATTATTTTCATCAGAAGACAATACTTCTGAACTTGTTGATTGACTTAGCACACTAGTAAAGCTAAAAAGAACCAAAACTACTGTACTTAATAATTTATTTTTCATTTCTTTTATTTTTATAAAGAATAAATATAATACTTATACTATTCAATAAAAGCTAAACTAAGGTTAACAAATCCTAAACTATACACTTAAGATACTACAAACGTAAATAAGATTTAATTCTACTAAAAAAAACAATATAATTTAATGTAACAATAATTACTCAAAAACAAATTAATAAATATACTTTTACCTACGAAACTATCAATGTTTAATACAACAGATATTATGAACGAATTAGAAAAGTATTTTCAGACCTTTAGAAAAAATATAATAGGAAACGACAAAACTTTTATATCTCCTTATGGGGAACAAAAAATATTATATACCGATTGGACTGCAAGCGGTAGACTATACAATTCTATAGAAGACGATATGCTTAACAAATTCGGCCCATTTGTAGCCAACACACATACCGAAACATCGACTACTGGTTCTGTGATGACTATGGCTTATCATCAGGCTAGAGAGATAATCAAAAAGCATGTAAACGCATCTAAAGACGATGTACTTATCACCGAAGGATCGGGTATGACTGGAGTTATTAACAAATTCCAGAGAATACTAGGGCTTAAAATAAGTGAAAACCTAAGAGAATACACTAATGTCCCTGATCATAAAAAGCCTCTTGTTTTTGTAACTCATATGGAACATCACTCTAACCAAACTTCGTGGTTAGAAACTATTGCTGATGTTATAATAATCCCTTCAGATGAGCAAGGCTTACCTTGTTATAATACTTTCGAAGAATTATTGGTACAAAACAAAGACAGGGAAATAAAAATAGCAGCCGTTACAGCTTGCTCCAACGTAACAGGTATACAAGTTGACGTGCACCGTATAGCCAAAAGCATACACAAATACAAAGGGGTTTGCTTTGCGGACTACGCCTGTTCTGCTCCTTATGTAGCCATTAATATGCACCCAGAAGACCCCGAAGCCTATTTAGATGCCGTTATGTTTTCGCCTCATAAATTCTTAGGAGGCCCTGGTACTGCTGGAGTTTTGGTGTTTAACCAAAATCTTTATTCTAACACTGTACCCGACAACCCTGGAGGAGGAACTGTTACCTTTACTAACCCTTGGGGAGGTCACGGATACTACGAAGACATAGAAACTCGTGAAGACGGAGGAACTCCTGGTTTTTTACAAGACATAAGAACTGCTCTTTCTATAAAGTTGAAAGAAAAAATGGGAACTCAAAATATAATAGATAGAGAGCATCAGATAAACGAAATAGTTTTCAGTAAACTAGAAAAAATAGACAAACTACACATATTAGCCGGTAATATAAAGCAAAGATTAGGTATATTCTCTTTTTATGTAGAAGATGTACATTTTAACCTTATAGTAAAACTACTTAACGACCGCTTTGGTATACAAACCAGAGGAGGTTGCTCTTGTGCAGGTACTTATGGACACTTCTTACTAAACGTAGGAACTGAGCAATCTGACGCCATAGTGAGCAAACTAGACGGAGGTTGTTCTATAGACAAACCAGGATGGATTAGGATGTCGATACACCCTACTATAACCGATAAAGAAGTGCATTTTGTTTGTGACAGTATAGCACAAGTAGTCAACAATATTGATTTATGGTCCAAGGACTATAGATATGACACTAACAAAAGTGATTTCGTACATGTTAGTTTCGAATCGAAACAAGAAGAAATGGTTAATGGATGGTTCGTATAAATAACAATTAATAGAGTAGTCCCTTATACTCACACTAAGTGACTACTCTATTAATTTTTCATTCATTTAAAAGTTTCCTTTTTTTATATATAAATATAATTTGCTAGAATATTTTTTTTTGTAAATTGCACTCTTAAAACATTAACGATATGTCAACTTGGTTTAAAAGAAAAGACAAAGGAATACAAACACCAACAGAGGAGAAAAAAGACTTACCGAAAGGTTTATGGCACAAAACTCCTAGTGGTAAAATAATAGATAAAGACGAATTAAAGAAAAACTTATACGTAAGCCCAGAGGATGGATATCATGTGAGGGTAGGAAGTGTAGAGTACTTCGATATACTTTTTGATGACAAATTTAAAGAATTAGACACTAATATGGTATCTAAGGATCCTTTAAAATTTGAAGACACCAAAAAATATACTGACCGTATAAAAGCTGCTCAAAAGAAAACTAAACTAAAAGATGCAGTTCGTACTGCTGTAGGTAAGTCTTTAGGTAAAGATTTGGTTATAGCTTCTATGGATTTTTCTTTTATAGGTGGTTCTATGGGTAGTGTTGTAGGAGAGAAAATATCTAGAGCTATTACTTATGCTATAGAGCATAAATTACCATTCTTGATGATTTCTAAATCGGGTGGAGCTCGTATGATGGAAGCTTCTTATTCTCTGATGCAATTGGTAAAAACATCGGCTAAATTAGCTAAGTTAGCCAAAGCTGGCTTACCTTATATATCTCTTTGTACCGACCCAACTACTGGTGGTACTACAGCTTCTTATGCTATGCTGGGCGATATTAATATAGGAGAACCTGGTGCTCTTATAGGTTTTGCTGGTCCTAGAGTCATAAAAGACACTATAGGTAAAGACCTTCCTGAAGGTTTCCAAACTTCTGAATTTTTGTTAGAACACGGTTTCTTAGACAAAATAATAGAACGTAAAAATCTTAAAAAACAAATAAACTTATATATTGACTTGATACAGAATATACCTGTAAGAAGTTAACCTAAGATTATATAAATTATCTAAAAGAGCTATATTTACCTGTTAAATATAGCTCTTTTAGATTAAAAGATTACAAACTAATATTTTGCGTTTATTTTAATTACAAAAACCCGCTTTTATTTAATATTTTTCATATATTTATAAGAAAAATATAAATGAAGGCATTAGTAATATCAGGAGGAGGTAGTAAAGGAGCATTCGCCGGAGGAGTCGCAAAATACTTAATAGATGACGATAAAAAAAAATACGATCTATTCTTGGGAACATCAACAGGAAGCCTTATGGTATCGCACTTAGCTGTAGGCAAACTAGACGACTTACATAGAATATATACTAATATAAAACAAAAATCTATTTTCAGCAATAACCCCTTCAAAATAAAAACGATAGATGGAGTCAAAAACATATCTATATCTCATAAAAATGTAATATGGAATCTGATTAAAGGACGAAAAACTTTTGGAGAAAGTAAAAACTTACGTAAACTCATAAGAGAAGAGATAACCAAAGATATTTTCGATGAAATAAAACTTTTAAACAAAGAAGTTGTAATTACAGTATCTAACATAACAGCAAACAGAGTGGAATATAAATCGTTAAACGAATGTACTTACACTGATTTTTGCGATTGGATTTGGGCATCGTGCAACTACGTGCCATTTATGAGTGTTTTCGAAAAAGATAAATCACAATATGCTGACGGAGGTTTTGGCTGTCTAGTACCTATACGTGAAGCCATACTAAGAGGGGCTACCGAAATAGATGCAATAATATTAGATACCGAAGTAATGCAGACCAACAGAATACCTTCTACTAATCCATTTTCTCTTATTTCCGATATATTTAGTTTTATGTTAGACCATGTAGAAAAACACAATATAACTATAGGCAAACTAAGTGCTATTAACAAAAATGTAACTCTTAACCTATACTACACCCCCACAGTACTAACTACTAATTCCCTAGTATTTGACAATAAATTAATGACCCAGTGGTGGAAATTAGGCTATTACTATGCCAGACAAAAAAAACAAGAAAAGTTTACTATACTCAAAGCCGAATAATTATCCTCAAGAAAGATTTTATATATTTAATCATTAAACCTAAATACATGACACTATATTGCTCTTCTAATCTATAACACAAATACAATATGAATATCAGGAAAATAGCATTGATTATAATTACTCTCGCTCTTATTAATTGTAAACGACAATCAGTCAAAGTAGTAGGATCTTTCGACAAACAAGCTATGGAAGAACTAAAAGAGTTAAACTTAGATAGTCTATATATAAACGCGTTCGATTACAGAAACACTACAAAAGAAGAACATACTATTGTAGTGAATTCTTGGCAAAAATTTCATGAGGGAGTATTAACTTTTATGGATCAAGAAAACTTTAGCTGGGACACTTCCGACTCTACCGTAACTATTTTTAATAAGATTTATTTTAACAAAAAAGGAATGGTAGACTACTATACATTCAGAATAAGCAACAAATCAATAACCGAAAATAAAAGGAAAGAGTTCTCTCAAATACTAAAGAAGTTTAGTGAAAATATTCAAATGGATATAAACAGAGATACCAAATACTCACAATGTGGCAGTACTAGGCATACTGTTAACTAATAGGTATAGTTTGTGTTACACCCCTCTTTACAGGTGAAGACGGGTGTAACACATTTTCAGCTTACTCTTGCTTTTTGTTCGATATTCTTAGTAAATCTCCAAAAACACCTCTTGCCGTAACTTCTGCACCAGCACCAGCTCCTATTATTGTGATAGGGTTTTCTTTATACGATTCCGTATATATTTCGAAAATAGAATCCGAACCTTTTAAGTTTCCTAAAGCGCTGTTTGCAGCTACTGTTACTAACTCTACCTTTAATTTTCCTTTTCTTTTCTGTAAGTCACCATATAGGTCACCAATATATCGGAGTACCTCTCCTTCTTTTAATTTTCCTTTTATAGCTCTATAGTGTTCATCAATTTTCTCAATATTATCCAAGAAATATTCAGCATCACCTTGTCTTATTTCTTGAGGAATTAAGTTTTCAATTTCAATTTCATCAAACTCGTTTTCTAAATCTAATTCTCTTGCTAATATTAGTAATTTCCTTGCTACATCGTTTCCACATAAGTCTTCTCTTGGGTCAGGCTCTGTATATCCTAGTTTCATAGCCTTTTTCAGAAAGTAACTAAATGGTTTTTCACTCTCAGAAAAAGAATTAAACAAATAACTTAGTGAACCAGAAAAAACACCTTTAATACGTGTAATATTTTCTCCTGATTCATGAAGTATTTTAATTGTATCGATTATCGGAAGTCCAGCACCTACATTAGTTTCGTATAAATATTGTTTTTTGTTCTTCTTTAGGCTTTCTCTTAATTTTTTATACCTAAAATACTCTTGAGTGTTAGCTATTTTATTAGATGAAATAAGATCGAAACCATTTTCTATATACAAGCTATAGTCTTCCACAAAAGCCTCACTAGACGTATTATCAATTATAATAAGGTTTTCCAAATGGTTAGTCTGTGCGTATTCTATAATCATTTTTGTATTGTCTTCAGACTTTTTTGTTGATTCATATTCTTTTGTCCAGTTTTCCGAAATTCCATTTTTGTTTAATAGCACTTTTTCAGAGCCCGAAATAGCAAATATATTCAAATTAATATCTTTGTTATTCAGTATTTTATCTTTAGACTGTAATATCTGATTTATCAGAGAGCCCCCAACAGTTCCCTTGCCAACTATCGCTATATTAATTGTCTTAATAGCTCCAAATATTTGAGAATGAATAACATTTACTGCCTTTTTTACATCTTTTTCATATATTACAAGACTAATATTATTGCCTCTTATTGTATTATTAACAAGGAGAATAGTTATATTATTTTGTTTTAGATAATTTAAAGACGAAGAAAAATCACTTATATTTTGCCCAATAACTGTAACTACCGAAATATCATTAATGTTTTTTATCTCTTGGATATCTTTAATCAATATTTCGTGCTCAAATTCTTTTAAAAGAACTTTTATAGCTTTGGTTTTATCTTTTTTTGAAACTATAAAACTTACGGCCCTTTCCGAAGAACCTTGCGAAATGATTCCTATACTAATATTTTGATTACTTAGATTAGAAAAAATTCTTGAATCAATTCCTTTTTTCCCTAACAATCCTTTTCCTAAAATATTAATTAACGATACGTCTTCTTGAACAGAGATCGATTTAATTCCTTTTGAAGTTTTTATATTACTTATAAGTGTTCCTTCATTTTCTGCATCGAATGTATTTAATATTCTTAATGATATGTTTTTTTCTATTAAAGGAATTATACTTTTGGTGTGCAGAATAGAAGCTCCAAAACTTGCTAATTCGCTAGCTTCACTATAAATTATACTTTTAATTATTTTCGCATTACTCACTATTTCCGGATTAGCCGTAAAAATACCATCAATATGCGTATAGCTTTCTATACTCAATACATCTAAATAATTCGCTAATATCGATGCTGAATAATTTGACCCATTCCTACCTAAAGTAGTTGTTTCGTCTTTATCACTAGAAGCTATAAAACCTGTTACTATCGGAATAGTGTCTTTAGGTAATTTCTTGAAATATTCTACTGTTTTCTGTTCAGACAAAACAGCATTAATACTTGCATCACCAAACACATCATCGGTTTTAAAAAACAATCGACTATCAACAGGTATACTATTAACACCTTGATTGTTTAACAATTCGGATACTGTTTTTACAGCAATCAATTCTCCTTGTGCTAAAATCAAATCTTTAGTTTTCAAACTATAGTCTCCCGTTAGACTAACTCCTTTTAATATGTTTATGATTAGTTTTAATTCCTTATCCCAATTTATAGTTTCTAAACTTTCTTTCTGATAATTCTCAAATTCTTCAAGCTTATCTTGATAATTCTCATCAGACTTGGCTAATTCCAACAGAAACTCCAGCCTATCAGTTGTATCTCCTCTTGCAGATAATAAAACTATTGTTTTTATATTTTCCTTTTCTTTACTCTTAATTATAGAAATAACATTATTTATTCCTTGTCCATTTGCTAGAGACTTTCCTCCAAATTTTAATATTTCCATTTAATTGTGTTTTGTAAATATTGGTTTTAAAAACTCTGTTATTTGTTCATGTTCTATAAGGAAAGCATCATGCCCATCTATCGATTTTATTTCATGATACTGATTTACAATTTGTAATTCGTCAAGTATTTTCTTTGTCTTTATATTTTCCTCAGCTACAAAAAACAAATCACTATTAATACTTATCTGTATTATTGTCGATTCAATTTTCTTAAATGTCTCTTCAATAGTTTTCCCTTTATAAACTATATTAATTGTACTGAGCAAATGATTCATCATCAAATATGCTTTTATATCAAACCTTTTTCTTAGTATTCCGCCATGATGGTTTAGCCATGATTCTACTTTGTAAACAGAATTATCTTCGACCTTTGTTCTGTCAAATTTCTTAGCAAAAGACAAAGGAGTTCTATAAAGAAGCATCGCCATTTTCCTTGCATCTTCCAAAGGTTTTTTAGAATTAATCAAAATACTTTCTTGTATATAACTGTGAGCTATTACCCAGTCACTAGACTGATAATTAGTCGCAATAGGGATTATATATTTAGCAAAACTGGGATACAAACAAGCCATCTCCCAAGCAATACCTCCTCCTAATGAGCCACCAATTATTGCGTAAACCTTTTTGATTTTCAATTCGTTTAATACAGTATAAAAAATATTAGCAATATCTCTGGCTGTAAAATCTTTATAATCGTCTATCAAAACTCCATCAGATCCATTTCCTGGGATATTGAAAACTATAACAGTATATGTTTTTGTATCAATAAGTTTATCATCTCCCACTATTTCTTTCCACCAACCTTTTTCTTTACTTTTTACATCGGTATTACCTGTTAATGCATGATTAACAAGTACAATTGGCGCCGACAGTATTTCTCTTCCAAAAACCTCATAAGAGGTGCTTAATTGTTTATAATTAGCACCCTTATAAGTTCTGTAATTGTATAGTTTATGTGTTTTTAAGCTACACATTATTAAGATTTAAAAGCTTGTAACAAATCATTTTTCAAATCCTCTACATCCTCTAACCCAACAGAGAGCCTAACTAAGTCAGGGCTCACACCTGCTGATAATTGATCTTTTTCGGATAGTTGCTGATGAGTAGTACTTGCGGGATGTATTATTAACGATTTAGTATCTCCTATATTGGCTAATAAGGAAAATAACTTTACCGAATCAGTTACTTTTCTGGCTCCTTCATATCCGTTTTTCAATCCAAATGTCACTACACCACTCTGCCCTTCAGGTAAGTATTTTTTACTTAATGAATTGTATTTATTGCTTCCTAAACCCGGATAATTAACCCAAGCTACTTCTTCTTGACTTTCAAGCCAATAAGAAAGTTCTAATGCATTTTTAGAATGTTGTTTTATTCTTACTTCCAAAGTTTCTAAACCTTGTATTATTTGGAATGCATTATAAGGGCTTAGTGCTGCTCCAAAGTCTCGTAAACCTTCTAATCTCAATTTTATTATAAACGCTATTTCTCCTAAAGCTTCAGAATATTTTAATCCGTGATATCCTTTTGAAGGCTCTGTAAACTCAGGGAACTTTCCGTTTGTCCAATCAAAAGTACCGGCATCTATAACAACTCCACCCAATGAAGTTCCTTGCCCCCCTATAAACTTGGTCAAAGAATGAATAACAATATTAGCTCCATATTTTATAGGATTTAACAAAGCAGGGGTTGCTACAGTATTATCTACAATCAAAGGTATATTGTTCTCTTTAGCAATTTTGGCAATATATTCAATATCTAATACATCTAGTTTAGGATTACCAAGAGATTCTATAAAAATAGCTTTTGTATTTTCTTTTATTGCTTTTTCGAAATTTATAGGACTATCTGCATCTATAAAACTTGTATTTATTCCTAATCGAGGAAGTGTTACGTTCAACAAATTAAAAGTACCTCCATATAAGCTACTCGAAGAAACTATATGATCTCCAGCTTTGAAAAGAGTCAGAAAAGTTGAAGAAATAGCAGCAGCCCCAGATGCAAACACAGCAGCTCCTACACCTCCCTCTACAGCTGATAATCTTTTTTCGAGAATGTCATTTGTAGGGTTATTAAGTCTTGTATATATAAATCCAAATTCTTTTAGCCCAAACAAATTAGCAGCATGTTCTGTATTGTCAAACACATAAGATGATGTTTGGTAAATAGGTACTGCTCTAGTTCCTCCCGTTAATTTTGTATCGTGACCTGCATGTAATGCGTTTGTTTTTTGTGTTAAATTGCTCATTTTTTTTATTTTAATATTATTTATTATATAAAAAAGTCCCTTATGGATATGTATTACCAAAGGGACTTTAAAAAATGTTTTATGTTTTTTTAATCTGGGTAATACATCTGCATTATCTGCATCATCATGCACATTTCCATAAAGTAGTAAGTATTATATCCTAGATTATTATTCATTCTTGTTTTTTTAACCAAAAAAAAAGCCTTTGCTGAACGCAAAGGCTTTTGTAAATTTATTTATTTTTTTATACAATAGTGCCTTTAGCGTAAATTTCTTTACACATCATAGAACACATCATATTTTTGTTTTCAAATCTCATATCCGCAAATATACTATTCTTTTTATATAATTAATGCTTTTTTTTTGTAATAAATAAATATAATCATATTATTCATAACTATACAACTGTAAATATGCAGTAATTATCCCATATAGATATTGATAATTCATTCAAATAATCATCAATAAATTCATTTTATAATGTTCAGTATTCATATCTAGGCTCTGTCTTTGTCGTTGTCTTTTCTGAAAAAATAATTAACAGTGTCTAATATTACAAAATGGTTCTTCTGAGTTTTTAATGAGTTCATAATGCTTATTAAAACTCTCTCTAAAACTGGCAGAACCAGAATCAAAATAATATTATAGTTATCACCACCCCTCAACGTCATTGCGAGAAACGAAGCAATCTCCACAGATTCCTTCGCTCCTCTCGATTATCTATTTTTTAGGTCTAAGTTCTTCAATAATCTTGGCATCAACCCAAAATATATCTACATTTTCGTATTTGTCTGAACCCATATTCCTATTAAAGAAAAGATATTTTCCATCTGGAGTCACGCTTGCAGCCGCTTCCCAAGCTTCTGTATTTATCTTGCCACCCATATTAATAGCCTCTCCCCACGAACCATCTTTCTGCTTGAAACTGATATAAATGTCAGAATGACCATATCCACTATCTCTTCTGCCATCCCAAATGATATAGGACTCATCTGGAGCTATGAATGGATGGGCATTGTATTTACCTGTGTTAATCTCTTTACTAAGAGCTATTGGTTCTTCACGTTTGCCGTCTATTAATCGTGAATAACGAATAACGCCATCTCCATCATCTGAACCTGCCTCATCAAAATAATAGGTTCCTTTGGCTGAAACTGTAAGACGCATGATGCGGATATCTTCGAAAGGTGATCCAAGATTTTTTATCTCTGACCAGCCAGTCTCGGTACGTTCCTTATATCTCTTGCCCAAATGCATAGTCTTACCATCTACAGAAAAGAAAGCTTGACCAACTCTTGGCGATATAACCGACTCTTCCCATTGTTTATTTTTAAATTTATAAACAACAAATTCTTGTTTATATTTCCCATCAACTTCAATTTCTCTTATAAAATATATCTCCTTCATATCGGGAGTAAAGGTAACTCCATATTCCCAACCCTTTGTTGAAATAATACCTGTAGCGAAAACTTCAGGTATTAAACCTGGTGTCTTTTGTCCAAGATAGCGATTTTTTAAGACTAGAAAATCATTGTTTTCTGACTTCTTCTTTTCTGTTTTGCAAGCATTTAAAAATAGTGCAAATACAAGTACTGAAAAGATAAGGTGGTAATTTTTCATTGTTTAATTTTTTATAATGTGTAGTGATTATTAGGATATAAGATTAAATATTTATGTAACTAATCTATATATTGTTTCAAACCTACATTAATTTTTAAACAGAATATACTAAAATAGTGTTAAATTTCAATTTACATAAACAGTAAGCTAACAAATAACGCTATAATTACAGTATTATTGTTACTAGGCTGCACGTCATTGCGAGGTACTAATAAATCTAACGTAAGGATTGCTTCGCTCGTTCCTCACTCGTAATTACGTGCTGTTGTTGCTACCCCTAATAATTACGAACCCTCAACATCATTAAAAGGCACCAAGTAATCTAACGTAAGGATTGCTTCACTCGTTCCTCATTCGCAATGACGTGCTGTTATTACTTACTACTAACCCTGCTCGTCATTGCGAGGCATGAAGCAATCTAACGTAGGGATTCGTACCTCGCAATGACGTTCTTTAGCTTTCTAATATCTAGTCCTCATCACCACCAACCTTATACAATAACCTAGAAATAACAAGCCCAGCCAAAGCACCAAACAGATGTCCTTCCCAAGATATATACATATGTCGGCTAGGGAACAGACCCCAAAACAAACCTCCGTATAACATAAGGGTAACTACAGAAATTATAATAAGTTTTATATCTTTCCTCAGAAAACCAGAATATATAATAAAACTAGCTAGTCCGTATATGAGTCCACTAGCTCCTATATGGTTTGCATTACGGGCAAATAGCCATGTAAGTGCACCTCCTGCTACTATTATAAATACTATAATGGTAAAAGAATGTTTTTTGTAATATTCAAATACCAAAAAGCTCAATATAAACAGAGGTATAGTATTAGATATAATATGGTATAAATTGGCATGCAACAAAGGAGCTGTAAGTATTCCAAACAAGCCAAAAAGACTCCTAGGATGTATTCCCCAGTGGTTAATATTCATAAAAGGCAACAAGCTTATTATATAAACAGCCCATATTATTATTACAAGAGTCGCAGATTTTCTAAAGCTCTGTACCATAATTTTCGTTAAAAATAGTTATAAATTTGTCTGTCTTATCTTTATTGCATCCACTTAGTTCTATATAAGTTTTTTTATCTTCTATAAAACTATGTATTGCAAGGTGACTTTCCGCCAAAAGCCATATACAGGTATAAGCCCCGTTAGGGAAGTTATATTCCATAAAGTTGAGTATAGTAAACTCACAGTCACCTAGCATACTTTCGAAAGTTGTTTTTAGTTTATTAGAATCAACCTCACTAATCCATTCTTGAAAATTAAATATCTCAGCTTTTATGTTTTTGTTTTCAATAATCATTTATTGTGTTTTTTAATATAAATCCCAAGCACCATTTTTGTAATAATCGCTTAATACGGGTTTATGTATGCTATTAATATTTATAGAATCTGTCTGTTTTCTGTAAAAATCTTTACCAAAAGAAGTCATCAGCTTCATGGCATCGTTATTAATCCATTTGGTATCCAATCCTTCAAACTCTAAACTCAATAATTCCTTTTTTAAGTTTTCTTTCTGTATTGACTTAGCTCCCATTATCCAACCCCATTCTCCTAGAGTAAGGATCTGATTATGTAATCTCATAGTAGTAAATCCAGCTTTTTCTATAGTTTTATCTATACATATAAAAGCATCATTAGCAAAATAAGGACTACCAGCCTGAGTTATTATCATTCCTTGTTTGCGAAGTTGCTTATTGCATTTTTTGTAAAACTCATACGAATACAACCTCGACAATTCTATAGTTTTAGGGTCTGGCAAGTCTATGATTATCACATCGAAATACTTATCGGTGTTCTCTATAAAGTTGTAACCATCAGTATTAAGGATAGTTAGTTTTTCAGAATGCATAGAGTTATTATTCATATCTACCATTATAGGGTTGTCTTTACCCAGGTTGGTCATTTCAGGATCCAAATCGACCAAAGTAATGTTTTTAACCGAAGGATATTTTAACAATTCTCTTACGGCACAACCGTCTCCACCTCCCAGCACTAATATATCTTGAGGATGTTTGTACAATGACATTATAGGGTGTACCAATGGTTCGTGATACAGCTCTTCGTCAAAAGAACTAAGCTGCTGATTGCCGTTTATATATAACCAATAATCGTCTTTCCACTGGGTGATTACTATTTTCTGATATTTGGTTTGTTTAGAGAAAACTACGGTATCTTTATACTTCACTTGCTCACCATATTTTATTATAGGTTTCGATACAAAAACACCTACAGTTATTAAACAAACTACAGATGCTAAAGAAATAAATATTTGTTTTCTCGATTTTATGTCTATCTCTTTATATAAATAATAGAATAATAAAACCGCTACAAAAAGGTTGACAAAACCAAGTATAAACGGAGTGTATGTTAAACCCAAATAAGGTAAACCGACGAAGGCAAAAAAAGCACCTCCTACCAAGCTACCATAATAATCATTTTCTAAAATAGAAGAAACATTAGACTTTAAGCTTTGAAACTCTTCGTTTATACGCATCACCAAAGGTATTTCCATACCTATAAGCAGACCTATAAATATAGCCATAATATATATCAATATACCGACTATATCAGAATATATTGAGGACGAATAGACTATTAAAGAAGAAAAGGCTACTACAGTCGATAGTAAAAACTCTATAAAAATAAATTTCTTTAATAGGTTCCCGTTTATTTTGGAACTAAACCTAGCTCCAAGACCCATAGAAAAAAGCATTATGGAAACTATCATAGTCCATTGCAATACCGAGTTACCTAAAAAATAAGTAGCTAGGGTAGATAGTATATATTCGGCAACTATTCCTGATACTCCTGTAGCAAATATTGCTAATTTTAATATTTTTGACTTTTTCAATTATATGTGGTTTGTGTTTAATAGGTCATTGCGAGGCACGAAGCAATCTGTAGAGATTGCTTCGTGCCTCGCAATGACGCTCAGGTTCTCAATGCCGTTTCTTCGCAATGACGTTGTAGTTATTTACAAACACCAAGTTATAAGTACAGAACCACCTATATAAGCAAATGCTTCTATAAGCCCAACTCCCATATTAGGTTTTTCTTGATTAACTAATTCATCAGTTATTTTCTGCCCTGGCAATAATATTTTGTCTGTTAAGAATCTTAATATAGGTAACATTATAAGTCCTATTACAATATCGAAACTTATGTTTTGTAACGACTCTAAATAAGAATTAAAATCACCAGAGATAGCAAACCTAACTATATTAGCCATTGCTATCATCACTCCTGCGAAGGCTATACCAACAGCTCTATTATCTTTTTCTATTTCTTCGAATACGTCATAGCTAATCCACATATTATATATTTTGGCAGAAATAATCAAAACTATCTGTCCCACAAACCAAAACAAAACAGCCGATATAAAGCCACCTAATAATCCACCGTCACTTTCTCCTGTAACCGCTCCATATATTATAAGTCCCGACCCTATAGCCGATGCTGCTTCTACAACTCCTGTCCCTTCGTTACGATCTTCTATTATTTCTTTGTATACCGAAAATTTTCTAAGTATTATTTTGTCGTTTATAAACATAGAAAGGTTTAATAATATGATAGCCAAAAAGCCATAAAAAGCAATTTCAGTAACATCAGTCATCAATCCTTTAGAAGGACCAACTATGGCTGCACCTATAGCTAATAATAAACCAATGAAATATCCAGTATGAGCTATAGCAAAAGCAAAGTTATCTTTTTCTACAAGTTCATTTTTTACGTTTATCTTTCGATTAAACAAACCGTAAGCTAATTTACCTATATAAAACATAAAAAAAGCTGTTAATATATATGTAATAGATTCACTAAAAAGTACGAAATATTCGTTTTCAATTATATTTTCCATTATTTATGTTTTTTAAAATTATTTACCAAAACCACCACTACGTGACCTAGTTGATGAACGACTGTAACGAGAACTAGACCTTGAACGACGATTAGACGCTCTAGTTTTAGATGCCTTAGCCGATTGAGTTACTCTTGACCTTACTCTCGACTTAAAAGTGCTAGGTTTAGAGTCCCATCTGGTAGTTTTACTAGTATAGTTACCTCTAGTTCCATAAGTTTGACCTGCTGAACCGTAATAACTATTACCTCTATAACTTCTATAACCTCCGTACATACCATAGCTTACCGGATACATAGTCATTCTAAACATAGAACTAAGCATAGCGTATTTTCCGTAGAATTCCCAAAAGCTACTTCCTCCACTATTATTCCATCTTCCGTATTTTTCGTTACCTATATAGTTAGAATATCCTGCAGGAGCAACTTTTTTAGATAATACACCATCTTTTTTAGAAACTATCTCCATTCCTAAATCTTCTTTATGCTTGTCAAAAAATATATCAGAAACATTGAACCATTCGGTAGTCTCGTTAGATATTTCTTCACCTACATTTTTGATTATTTGGTATTGGTGTTGGTAACTGTTTTTGGCTTCCGAATAGTCCATATCTGCCAATATGATAGAATAATTAGGAGTAGACGATAATTTGGTAATTAACTTATCTACAGCAGTCTTGGTGTATTTAGGCCCCGATGAGCTACATGACAATAGACCAAAAAACATTAAAGCTATAGTAAAACTTTTAAATATAGTTGTTTTCATTGTTAGTTATTAGGTATTATATTAGATATTTCAAATTCTTTTATTATTTGTCCTGCGGAAGCTTCAAAGTCGTTTTCACCCCATTGTTCCAAAGTTATTATACCAGAGTTTTCCGATATATAATCCCAAGAAATAAGCTCTTCCCAAGAACTATCATTTTTAGACTCGTCTTTGAAGAAACCTGGGCTCTCTTCTTCCAAGAAATAATCTTCTCCTTTGTACGACAATTTATCAGGAGCCTGATCGCTGCTTCTAAAATGAGATATTATATTGATATCTAACTTCGATATTTTTATCTTTTTTGATATACATATCTCTAGTTCGTCATCGTCTTCTACACTCAAATATAAAGTTTCTTTATCGGACTGTATTTTAAATTCTTTAGAAAAATAATTATCTCCCCAGTCGTAAGTATATTCAGCGGTTACTTCCCAAGAACTCAAGTCGTAATCAAATATGAATTTTTTCTTTAAGTCTGTTACTCTTAAGTCTGTTACGTCGTAAGTGGGTTTGTCTTTTTTGAATAATTTATCAAATATTCCCATAGTTATATTGTTTAAAAAAAGCCTTGGAATATTTCCAAGGCTTTTTTTTTAATTTGTATTTACAAATACAAATTGTATTGTATTAGTATTAAAAATATGAAAGCCAAACTAATATAAAATATTAGTTCTGCTAATATATATAAATTATAGTTACATATTAAGTTTTCTTTTCATTTCTTCTAAAGCATTAGACGATTTCACATCGGTAGTATCCAAAACAGAATCTAACTCATCGTCAAAACTTTTATTAGAATCGGCCATTTCTCCATAAGCTTCGGCTAATTCTTCGTCTCTCGATACTTTATCTTTCATTTTCTCTAACATAGATATAGTACTGTTACTGTCTATCCCCGATAAAGATTTGTTTATCTTCTTGGTAGCTGCACTTACTTTAGCTCTTGCTTTAAGAGTTTTAAGTTCGTTTTCGTAATGAGAAACTTTAGATTTAAGGTTATTTATATTAGCCTGTAATTGGTTTATACTAACCTCTAGCTTTTGTAAATCGCCTTTAGACCTTGCTGCATTACTTGTACATTCTTCTTTTTTGGTCAAAGCCTGCCCTGCTAACCTATCAGCATCGGCAGTTTCTATAGATCCATCTTGCGATTTCTTTAATATCAACATTGCTTTCTGCTCGTAGTCATTAGCCTTAGAAGCATAATCATTAAGCTCTCTTTTAGACCTTATAGCCAAAGACTTAACCTCTGCAAAAGCTTTTAAACTCTCGTCCAAATCTTTTTTAAGGTCTCTTATTCCTTGTTCGGTAAGCTTTATAGGATCTTCTAGTTTATCTACTAAGTTGTTAGCCTCTGCTTGTCCTATTTTAAATAATCTTGTGAATATTCCCATAATTTAATTTTTAGAATAGTTAATAATATCGTTTGCATTCTCCGACAAGAATAGCTCCAAAGAGTTCAATGTACCCTCTAGTTCGTTCATATCTAAGTTTTCTAGCTGTAAAGTATCTCTAAAAAACACTTTATCCCCTTTAGAGTCCAAGGCTATAGCTCCATGTATTATCTCTCTGTTCATCATTAGGAAATGCTTGTACATTTCGGGCTTAGGATTAGAGTTTTCGAACAACGCTAATTCTAATATCAATATATCTCCTTCACAGTCAATTACTAAATTCTTAATTCCTGAGTTTTCTTTTTCTACTATCAGTAATTCGTTCTCTTTTTCTTCTGAAACAATATTGTATTCTAATTCCAAAAGGAAATTTTTTACTTTCAAAAATCTGTTTTCCATTTATATAGTTTAGATGTTTTATATTAAGCGTCTAATGTAATATATTTCTAAGGAATTATTAGCTACAAATGTGTTTTTGTATATATTTTGTGATTTGAATGGTTTTATTTAACGTCTTCACCTCGCAATGACGTTGTGGTTGTTTCCTCACTCGTAATTACGTATTATATAATACACAAGAATATTTCCTTAGTATAAACCTAAAATATTGACAATTCCGTTTTTGTTGTAAACTCTTCCAAAAACCTCATTCCTTTGCATGAATTACCTTTTTCGTTAAGCTTAGGACTCCAAACTGCAATCGTATATTTGTTAGGATGTATAGCTATGATACCTCCTCCGACTCCACTCTTACCCGGAAGCCCTACTTTAAAAGCAAACTCGCCTGACTCGTCGTAAAAACCACAGGTTTGCATTAGTGCATTTATTCTTTTAGATTGGCTTTTTGTTAGTATAGAACCGTTTCCTCCTGATTTGTATCCGTTGTTGGCTAAGAACAAAAACAATTCAGAAAGGTCTTTACAATTCATCTCAAGAGAGCAAAGGTCAAAATAGAAATCAAGAACATCGGAAGGTTCATTTTCTATGTTTCCAAATGATTTTATCAGGTTACATAAAGCGGTATTTCTATATCCTACCGCTTTTTCCGAAGATGATATTTTACTTGAATATTTTAACCCCGAATTACCAGAAATACCCCTAACAAAAGATAAAAAATCCTCTTTAGGGTTTTCCAAATTACTAAGAAGAATATCTGAAATAACTATTGCTCCTGAGTTTACAAACGGATTCCTAGGTATTCCTTTGTCTGATTCGAGTTGCACCAGAGAATTAAATGACGTACCTGAAGGCTCTATCCCTAGTCTTTCCCATATTTGCTCGCCAAGAAGACTATAAGCAAGAGTTAGTGATAGTACTTTGGCTATACTCTGAATAGAAAATTTGTCGTAACAATCACCTATTCCGAAATTAAAATTGTCAATTGTCGATATATGTACCCCAAACTTATTAAAATCAACATTAGACAATTCAGGAATATAAGATGCTAGCTCCCCTTTATCGTCTATATTTTTCACTTTTAGGTAAGTCTCTTCAATTACTGTTTTTAATTCTACCATTCTTGTTTTTAATTATATGCCAGAATGCGAATATATGAAATTTTCTTTATCTAAAACACGAGTAATTTAGGTGTGTTTCAAAGAGCAAACACCTCTATTAACGAAACCATAGAAACATTAATTAAACTCAGTAAATTAAATACAACTAATTTACAAACTTAGGTTGGTATAACACCATTTTAGATACTATCTATTAGAACGAGAATATATGTATTAAATTAATATCGCTAATCAGCAAGGGTAAGCTTAACAAAGTTGGTGATATTGTACTCTTGTCGGTTTATACTGGGTTTGTTTGCTTTACTCTGTAAGGACAGACAAATAGTAAACAATATATAATACCAGTTGAATCTCCATCTGTCATATATAAATAGTTTCTTTTCTCCTTTATCTGCGTTAAAAAACAGAACCATAGCGATGCTATGCTTAGATTTTTTGCCTTGCTAAAGAAAAAAATAATTCTATTTTTTTTATGACATTTAGAAATACAATTGGTATAATAAAAAAAGCAGTAAGAAATATATCTTACTGCTTTTTTTACCCCCCCAATTATCGGAAGAATCCAATGTATTTAATAAGCTAACTATTCGTTTAGAACTTAGCTTTTATACTTCTACTATCTATCAGTTCCGTCAGGCAATACCGTTGGTAATTTGTATTGTAGATCGGTCAACAATTTATATATAGCAGTATCTGTACTTTCTAATAATGCTGCGGTGTTTAATTTCCACTCCTGACCAATTTCATTTAATCGGTTTTCTTGAGCTCCCAAAAGAGAAGACGTAGCCCAATATAGATATTCTATAGTTTGACAGTCGCCATATCCACAAGTCTCGTCATCGTAAGAATACCAGGCTTCTATCTGATTTTTTATAGTTCAACACTAAAGCCTAATGAATATCTAGGCACTTAATAGTTGTGTTTTTACAATTAAGGATTTGTAGACCATAGAGATGCACTTTTAAGCATTGCTCTTCTGGGTAGTTTTAATCCAGCAACTATCAATTCCGCAAAATCTTCAGGTTGTAAAACGCTATCGTGAGAATCTTTCTTTGCTATACCTAGTTCAATAGACATATCCGAAGCTATAGTGCTTGGTGTTAGAGTACAAACTCTAATATTATTCTTACGAACTTCTTTCATTAAGGATTCAGACATTCCAATAACAGCGAATTTTGACGCTGAATAGGCAGAGGTGTTCGCATTTCCATTTAATCCTGCTGTAGATGAAACATTAATAATTTCACCTTCATTCTGACTTATCAAGTAGGGTAAAACTTCTTTAGTCACATAATACATACCCATAAGATTTGTTTGAATAATCTGACCCCATTGACTAACATCCATTTCATTAAAAGCCCCAAAAGCTGCAATTCCTGCGTTGTTTACTAAAATATCAACAGAGCCTAGAGTTTTTACAATATTCTTAATCCCCTTTTTTACATCTTCATAGTTACTTACATCAAATACTGAATAAATAGCTTTTATACCAAACTCTTCTAATTCAGAAACTGTTTCTTTTAAAACGGCTTCATTTCTACCTGTTATAGCTATATCAATTCCTTCTTTTGCAAATGCAATAGCGGTAGCTTTCCCTAGTCCTCTGCCACCTCCAGTAATTATTGCTTTTTTATTTCTTAATTTTGTCATATTAGTTTTATATAAATTGTTTGTAACTTTTAGTATATGGTTTTTTTTACGTGTTTAAATGTATTAATCTTTTAGTTAATCACTAATCTATATAAATTAAACACTTAACTTTGGTTTAGCGATTTATAGCGAGAAACTATACACCTTATTACCCACTGGTTTTAATCAGCTAACATCAATTCTTTAAAATAAACTTCAAATTCTTTAGCTAAAAACTCTACCGTTTTTGGTTGATTTTCTAATGATGCTTTTATTAATTGAGGTGAATATAATCCGCTTTTCGATTTCCACTTTGCTTCCTCTCGGTCAATTGCTTTTATCCATTCAATTTTAACTGGATATTCTGAATTTTCGTTTTCAGAATTATTATAAATATTGTCTACTTTTAAATCGTAGCTACTTAAAAGTTTCCCTTCTATTTTAAAATCATTTACACGAACAGCTTTATTAGTTACTCTTCCGATTCCTACGTAGCCATGTCCTTTTAAATATGCTGTTACAATATCTCCTTTTTCTAAAGTTCTAATCGGGTCACTATATTTTGGGTGTTGTCCTGCTGAAATGAAACCATATTTTTTTGAATCTTCCCAACATCTATGGTCTCCTTCTCCAACATTTACAAAGTAAAGTCCATTTTTAAAATCAAAATGAGCCAAATCGAGATGAATTGTATCGTGAGGCCTGAATTTATTAGCGAAATGACCTGATGATAAATTCGTTAAGCTTTTTCCTAATTTCCATATCAAAGTTTTTTCAATTAAAAATGCTTGCTCCTCTGTCAAATCCTTTGCTATCACTTTAATTATTGGCTTAAGACCAGCTTTTTTAATAGCTTTAATTCGCTTAGTTTTTTCATTATCAGAATTATCTGATAGATGTGAGGACTTTCTATTTCCTTTGCCTTTACCATAGTAAAATTCCTCTAAATTTCTTGGATCAATATAAACGTAAACGTAATATTCAGTTTTATTCTTATTCAAAGTGATGATTTTTTTTGTACTTGTCACTGACGTTAGTGTATACCACATAGGCATACAAAACTTTTGTATATCTTCTTATAGTATTTCGTTATATCTTTAAAATACAACTATGCGAATATATATATTTATTTCACCAATCACATTATCTTTTATAATATTCGAAACTTAAATATATACTTTGCAAACTTAGGTTGATATTACAAACCATATACAATCTACATCATCATACAAAAGCAAAACACCACTTGTGTTTCTATATATAATAGAAACACAAGTGGTATTATTCTTGTTATTTATCGCAATATTATATTCTTTTCATAGTCCTAGTAAGTAATGTGTTTTTTAACAACATAGCTATAGTCATAGGACCTACCCCACCAGGAACAGGAGTTATATGTGATGCTTTAACAGAAACAGTTTCAAAGTCTACATCACCAGAGAGTCTAAAGCCTGATTTTTTGGTTTCATCTTTAACTCTAGTAATACCAACGTCTATTATTACTGCTCCGTCTTTGACCATATCTCCTTTTAAGAAACCTGGAACACCCAAAGCCATTATGATGATATCTGCTGTTTTGGTAATATCTGTCAAATTTCTGGTCTTACTATGAGTAATAGTTACAGTAGCATTACCATAATCAGCTTTCTGGCTAAGTAATACACTTATTGGCTTACCAACTATATTACTTCTACCTACTACAACTACATGTTGCCCATCGGTACTTATGCTATATCTTTTTAGTAATTCTAATATCCCAAACGGTGTTGCAGGTATAAAAGTAGGAAATTCCAAAGCCATTTTACCTACATTAGTCGGATGAAAACCATCCACATCTTTTATAGGGTCTATGGCTAGTAATATTACTTGTTCATCTATATGATCTGGCAAAGGTAATTGAACGATAAACCCGTCTATTTCTTCGTTTTTGTTTAGCCCTTCTATTTTTATTAGTAGTTCTTCTTCGGTTATATATTCGTTCAAGTGTATCAGTGAAGAGTTAAACCCTACCATCTGACAAGCTTTTACTTTATGATTAACATAAGTCATACTAGCACCGTTGTTACCAACTATCACAGCTGCTAAGTGAGGAGTTTTACCTCCGCTTTCTCTTATAGCTTTTACCTCTGCTGCTATTTCTTCTTTTACTTGCTGAGAAGTTTTTTTACCATCTAATAATATCATATTGCTATTTTTTATAAATTAAAAAAGCACCTAAATTCATTAGGTGCTTTTGTATATTTTACTTCATATTTTTCATCATGCTCATCATATGCCTTGCGCCACCTCCTTGCATCATTTTCATCATTTTCCCCATCTGAGTAAACTGTTTCATCAGCTGGTTTATTTCTTGTATGCTAGTTCCAGACCCTTTTGCTATTCTTTTCTTCCTACTAGCATTTATACTTTTAGGATGACTTCTTTCGTCAGGAGTCATAGAGTGAATTATCGCTTCTATTCCTTTGAAAGCATCGTCGTCTATATCTACGTCTTTGGTCATCTTACTCATCCCTGGGATCATCCCCATAAGGTCTTTCATATTACCCATCTTTTTTATTTGCTGAATTTGTTTTAAGAAATCATCAAAACCAAAAGTGTTCTTTGCTATTTTTTTCTGAAGTTTTCTAGCTTCTTCTTCGTCAAATTGTTCTTGAGCTCTTTCTACTAACGAAACAACATCACCCATTCCCAATATACGTTGAGCCATACGTTCGGGATGGAAAACATCTATAGCATCCATCTTTTCACCTGTACCAACAAACTTAATAGGTTTGTCAACTATAGTTTTTATAGATAGTGCTGCCCCTCCCCTAGTGTCTCCATCTAGTTTGGTAAGTACTACTCCGTCAAAATTAAGAATATCGTTAAATGCCTTAGCTGTATTAACAGCATCTTGCCCTGTCATAGAATCAACTACAAACAAAGTTTCTTGTGGCTTAACAGCTTTATGAATATCTGATATTTCTTTCATCAGAGTTTCATCGACAGCTAGTCTACCTGCAGTATCTATTATAACAACATTCTTACCGTTTTTCTTGGCATGTTTTATTGCGTTTTCCGATATCTTAACAGGATTATTATTGTCAGGTTCGGCATATACCTCTACACCTACTTGCTCACCTACTATCTGTAACTGCTTTATAGCTGCCGGACGATAAACATCACAGGCTACTAACAAAACTTGTTTATTCTTTTTGGTTTTAAGATACTGAGCTAGCTTACCCGAAAAGGTAGTTTTACCAGAACCTTGCAAACCCGACATAAGTATAACCGATGGAGAACCAGTCGTATTAATACCTACAGACTCACCACCCATTAGTTCGGCTAATTCGTCTTTTACTAGTTTAACTAATAGTTGACTAGGGTTAAGAGAGGTCAATACATTCTGACCTATAGCTTTTTCTTTTATCCTTTTGGTAAAATCTTTTGCTATTTTAAAGTTCACATCGGCATTCAAAAGAGCTCTTCTTACCTCTTTTAAAGTCTCTGCTACATTAACCTCTGTTATCTTCCCATGACCTTTAAGTACATGTAACGCCTTATCTAACTTATCGCTTAAACTACTAAACATATCTTTATATTCTTTATTTACAAGTAGCAAATATAATAAGAATAGCCATATATCTAATACTATTTTCTATTTAATTACAATGAAACAAATATAAAACCTAAACAACTCTCTATAAACTATAAATAAGCCCAAACAGAACAACCCTCGACAATATATAAGTCCTAGTATCTGAAATCAAATACCCGCTAAAACTGTTAGTTTTTTTGAACCTAGAATCTAATATATTATTAACCGCAATTCTAAAACTCCATGCACTATCTTCTTTGGAGTATGATAATTTAGTATTAGCCATCTCATAATTATCATCTTGACCTTGCTGTACATTAGTGTAATTATTGTTTTTATAATCGAAACTAAAAACAAATGAATTCAGAAAATCGTAATCTATATTAATATAAGGGCTAGTATTTTTGAACTCATTAACCACTCCTCCCGAAGTATAACTAGATATAGACTGCTTCATTCCTAGTTTAATTATGGGTGTATTTTCTATATCCAAATCTAATTTAATCTCTAACCTATAATTATAATTAACACTCTCGTTAGAACTAATAACACCGTCTGTTTCCTGATAGTATTTGTATTTGGAAAAACCTAAACTAGAAATTAATTGGATTATATTTATTTTCTT
>JABSPL010000115.1 GCA_013215105.1 Flavobacteriaceae bacterium | reverse complement strand
TTCCCGTTCTTGAAGTGCTGCCAGAATAACCTTTAGTTTGAAATCTGGGCTAAATGTTCTACGTTTTCTTTTCATAATCAGTGCCTAATTTACGGTTTTTACCAACTAAGACACTGGCTCGAATTTTGGGGAGAAGCATAAAGGCCTACCGGCCCAAGAGCCGTTAATTCCGGCTCAGGCTATGGCCGATATCTACGAGAAACAAGACTTGTTTTGGGCCGAGGAAAATCCTCTATACATCATGATCGAGCTTATTGAAATCGGTGTATTCGGCATGATCTTTATTGCCGCCGACAATATGCTGACACAAATCATTGATAAGTTCTTTGGCGATGAAATGATACAAGCAAACGGATAAAATGCAGGCGTAATGGCCTTAAGAGAGGGATGTCTACTTTTTTATTATTAATCGACTGATATGACATTATAAACTAAAAAATTCCCTTTTAATTCCGTAGTATATTCAAACACTTCTAAAGGGAAAAAATTTAAAAAAACGGGAACATTTATTAGAGCATGCATAGGTAGATCAATGTCATTAGTGACATACATTTCATATACAGAGTTGCCTAATTTAATAGGAAATGGCATATCATCCGTATCATCTAAGATCTCAGGTATTTCCAAAATAACCTTAAAACAATCATAGCCTAGAATATTCTTTCTATCAGTGATGTCTTTTTCCAATCGAACGGGTTTTATTTCGTCTTTAAATAAATCATCTAATTCATTTTCTTCAAGACTTACATTATTAAGAGCGAAAACAGAGCCGAACAGTCCATTTGTTTTAAATAGTTGCCATCCATTCATAACTCCTTGAGTATTCATGAAATGTTCTGTTCGCCATATTGTATCACCTGATGTTTGTATCTGAATGTTTTGACTCATAGAAGTTCGAATCATGTCCAAGAACATACCATCCTGTGTTAAAAACGTAGCTCTCGAACTATCGCCCCCCTTTTCTAATATAATTTGATACAGTTTTTTGGAAAACCTTTTAATAGAAGCTTCACCTTCGGAGCTACTTTCTTGTGCACATGTAAAGCGAAGATTATAAGATTGTGCGTTAATGGAAAAAATAAATACAAATGAAAGAGTATAGATTATTAGAATAGCTTTTTTCATATAATTTTTTTGACTGGACATTTTGAGGAATAAGATTACCTCTCAATGTTCCAATTTCTTTGAGAAAACTCAGTTTTCTTATTTAGTATCTTGCTCTAAGCAACTTTTATTGCCATAAAAAATTATTCTCGGACCAATTCCACAAATGGTTCAAACCGAATACCAGTAATTTTCTCTCTGACAAGAGCATTCTTCACCGCTTCTGAAACAATTAATCGCCCAGGAGAAATAAGGCAAAAAACATCGAATTTGAAATCTTTTTTTAGTGTTAACCTTTTCAATACTGGCCTTAGCTGAGAAACGGGCCTTCCTTCGTCAAGTTCTGTTAAAGAAGATATATTAAGATCTTCTAGCTCTTTATACTCGCCTATTTCGTAATTGAATTCGATATTGACATATTTAGTTTTACTAAATTCAATATCATTATCTTGAATCGTCCTGTTGAAATAAAAAAATAAAAATCCAGGCACTACCTTATTAAATTGAATTAATTCGATGTCAGCTAAAGTGTAATCCAATATGTTAAACCATGATAACACATTAAAAAACTTTTCACTTAATATAGCACCACTACCACCAATAGGAACACAATCAATGAAATCTGTAATTTTTGCATTTTTGTTAACTAATACAGATTTCAAATTTGGAACTAGGCTGTTTTTTCTCCAATTATAAACAGAGTTAGGAGCGTTAAAATCATATCCTTTCGACATTTCTTCGCTATGGTTAGAAGGAATTCCAACAACTTTGGGATCCAATGACTTTTCTATTTTAAAATACTTCATTTTGAGTTGTATAGTTAGCTTTCCCCATTTTGTAAATGAGGAAAGCTATATGTTACTTATGGAGTTATGAAAATAACTTGATCTAAAGTTTTACCGTTAACTAATTGTGACCTTGTTTGATTGACTAGAGTAGCTAGTTTATTATAAACAAAACTGGCACTTTCATTAGCGTATAAGTCATTCATTTCATCAAGAACATTCTGTAATCTTGTATCATAAAGCCAATGTGCTCTAGAATAACCTTTATGAACATCTAAATTCAAATTAATTCCATTGAAAGTATCATTAATATGGAATTTACCTGATTTGGCTGCTTTTTGTATAATCGGGTTAGTTCGTTTAGCCCACGGCATAATATGG
>JABSPL010000114.1 GCA_013215105.1 Flavobacteriaceae bacterium | reverse complement strand
GTTAATGACGTTAATCCTTTAGAGTGGCTTACTAATGTTATAGAAAATATATCTGAACATAAAGCTAATAAACTAAAGGAACTATTGCCTTCTAATTGGGTAAACCTGAAAAAATAGTACGTGGTTTACCGAGTGCTTACCCTAAAAAGAACTTATGCAAATATAAATGTAAATAATGATGGTACTATATTGGTGTTTTTCATAATTCAAAAGGAGAAAAATACACCTATGAGTGTAATAATTAAGGTTTTCTTAGTGAAATAAGTATTTTCGATATCAATGTAGATAGTACAGAAATATCATCTTCTATAAACGTAAAATTTATAATTACTTATGAGTAAAATATTTAGAGAACCCCAAAAACATGCTTTTGGGGCTCTCACACAGTTATAAGATATTAATTAAAAGAATCTAGGAGAAACAAAACCTTTCAGTATATTAGGTATATCGTAGCGTACAAATATTTCATGAGATCCCGAATTATTCAAAGATGTACTAGTTAAATCGTAAGCATATCCCATAGTCATGCTGTTTGTAATCTTGATACTAGAGAGAAGGCTAATAGAGTTATTCAATCTATAAGACAATCCTAGAACAAAGGTTTTTCCTATCATCGTATTTACAGATACATCTATAGATAAAGGGGTTCCTTTTATGTATTTTATCAAAGTTGTAGGTTTTAGTTTTATTTTTTCGTTAATATCAAAAACATAACCTCCTATAAGGTGAAGATAAAACTTACTTGTCTCTATTCGCCTAGTGTTATCCGAGAAGTATTTTTGGTTAATCATGCTAGGTGCCGACAAGCCTATATACCATTTGTCACTATAAAGATAAGTTCCTATTCCTATTTTTGGAGATGTTTGTTTGGTTTTACCTTGAAAAAAGGAATCATTAGTATTATATATATTGAGTTCATCGTAGTCTATATTCAAAAAGCCAATACCTAACTTTAAACCCAACGATAAGGTAAGGTTTTTCCTGTTCAATATAAGTTTATAGGCAAAATTACCAAAAAGTGTTGTCTCTCTAGATGGTCCTATTATATCATTAATTCCCGATAGGCCTAAGCCTGTATTTTTTCCCAAAGGCGAGCTGATAGAAAATGTTTGAGTTTCGGGAGCTCCCTCTAGTCCAACCCACTGATTTCTATATATAGCATTGATACGAGTATGTCCGTTAGTTCCTGTATAGGCAGGATTTACAATCATAGTGTTGTACATATACTGTGTGTACTGTGCCTCTTGCTGAGCTACAATATTCATATTTGATACAAACACGAATAGTATAATTATTTTAAAATTCCTCATCATTATTTGTTTAAATATAAATAACCCGATTTACTTATAATTACAGAACTTTCAGTATGATTATATGTAAGAGAATAAAAATATGTACCATTTGGTAAAATATTACTCTTATTAGAACCTCTAAAAACATTATCAGTTTCGTTATATCCATTAGTTTCATATACCGAAGCTCCCCATCGATTAAATATTTTAAGCGTATTCTCAGGATACTTAGCTATACCATCTATAAAAAAGAAGTCATTCATTCCATCATTATTAGGACTAATAGTATTGTATACCACAACACCTCCAGTCAACATATTTTCTTTATTTGAAATAGCTAAAGTAAAAACACCAAACTTGTCAATAGGTGCAGTAATATAATCACCGCTAACAACTCCTCCTTGGTCCACCCACATATTACTATCGCTATCCCATCTTACTATACATAGAGTCTCTGAGTCTGCGTCTAGTATCTGCCTAGGAGAAGAGTCATTATCCAAACTCAAGGTCAACATTATATTAGCATCTCCCAGGGTGTTATTGATAGTCCAATATTCGGTATCGCTTATAAATTCTATTATATTAGAAGTAGATGAATGTGGATATTGAGTATTACTGTTCTCAAAATGATACTTTGCAGTAAAAACATTCATCACATCGTTAGAAGTTGATATCTTAATAGGTCTATAATAATCCTTGTCACCTATAGGGAATTCGAATTCACTATTTCCCTTTTTTATAACAATTCCGTTTGTATAACTTCTATAAGAAGACGGGCTAATATTAGCGTTTATTCCAAATATTATATTACCTCCCAAACTGTGGTTGTTCAATATTCCTTGTGTAAAAACAGCACTGTTATCTATATTTATATCGCTACTAAGGTCAAAACCATATCCTGAGTTATCGAACAAAATATTATAAAATTCGTTAATACCAATACCCGATATATTTTGAGTGTCAGAACCTACAAACCTTATTTGAGTCTGATTATTGGCTATACTATATGAGAATTTACCATTGTTGATGAAATGATTGTATAAATACAAATTACCATCACTTATTATAACTCCTCCAGCATCGTTACTGAGATCTTCGTCAGAACTTAAAACTGTATTTTTATCAATGATAAAATCACCTTCGTTACTAATCTGAGAAAAACTCAGATTAGTAATAAGTAGTATAATTATTAGCTTTAAGATTCCTGTTTTATCCTTTATTATGTTTTCCATATTTTAAATATTTTAATAAATGATATTTATAAACCTAAAGCTTTTTCTATTTTTGCTAATCGTTTTTTGTTAGCATCAAGTTCCTCTTTTAGTAGCTTTATCTGCTCGTCTTTGCTATTAGATGCTTTTTGTTGTTCCTTCAAAGCATTTATCATTATAGGTATAAGCTCAGTATAGTTAACAGACAAATAAGTGTCATTTGTTTGCTTACCATATACTAGGTTAGGTAGTACTTCCTTTAGTTCTTGTGCTATTATACCATAACGCATTCTTTTAATGCTAGCTTCGTCTTTTTTCATAGTATATTGTTTTGTGTCTATTTTATTCAAAACATCCATACCTAGGTCAAGATTTTCTATGTTTTCTTTAAGTCTACTGTCCGATGGAGAGTTAAAAGTACCATCCCAAGTACCAGATACGGTAGTATTACCATTTTTAAACATTACCAAAGCGTCCGATTTAGAACCTGAATTAGCACCATTACCTACTACAAACAATCTGTCGTTAGTATTCCATGTTGTAGTTTTAGTTGCAGTATAATCGGTATTATAGTTACCTATAACAAATTCGGCATATGATTTGGCAGTTGTAGCATTACCCATAGCTGTAGAGCTTTTTCCGCTTGCTATAGATTGATACCCCATAGCTGTAGAATTTTCTCCATTTGCTTTAGTATTATTCCCCATAGATGTAGAATAATGACCTAGTGATATAGTATTAATACCCATAGCTGTAGAGCTTTTTCCGCTTGCCGTAGTAGTATTACCCATAGCTGTAGAATATTCTTGACTTGCTGTAGTCTTATAGCCCATAGCTGTAGAACCTTTTCCACCAGCTATAGATTGATATCCCATAGCTGTAGAATTTTCTCCATTTGCTTTAGTATTATTACCCATAGCCGTAGAATGATTCCCCAGTGCTATAGTAGTAATTCCCATAGCTGTAGAGCTTTTACCGCTTGCCGTAGTAGCATTACCCATAGCAGTAGAATATTCTTGAGTAGTTTTAGTATTGTATCCTATAGCTGTAGAACCTTTTCCATCAGCAGTAGATCTATATCCCATAGTTGTAGAATTTTCTCCATTTGCATAGGTGTCTCTTCCCATAGCTGTAGAATAATTCCCTAATGCTATAGTAGAAGTACCCATAGCTATGGATCCTGTTCCATTTGCAGTAGTATTATTACCCATTGCTGTAGAAGAACTTCCTATTGCCTTAGTATTAATACCCATAGCGGTAGAGTTTGTTCCACTTGCCTTGGTGCCCTGACCTATAGCTGTAGAGTAATTTCCACTTGCATTAGTTGTTCTTCCCATAGCGGTAGAATAACTTCCTTGTGCTATAGTAGAGGTACCCATAGCTGTAGAACCTATACCGTTTGTTGTGGTAGCATTACCCATAGCAACAGAATAATCTCCTATTGCTTTAGTATTAATACCTATAGCCGTAGAGCTTTTACCACTAGCAGTAGTAGTATTACCCATAGCTACAGAATATTCTTCACTTGCTGTCGATTTATACCCCATAGCAGTAGAATAAACCCCTTGTGCTTTTGTGCTTCTTCCCGTAGCAGTAGAATAATTCCCCTCTGCTAATGTGTTATATCCCATAGTTGTAGAGCTTTCTCCATTTGCATAAGTATTTCTTCCCATAGATGTAGAATAAAGCCCTTTTGCTATAGTCGTATATCCCATAGCCGTAGAATAGTTTCCTTGTGCTTTAGTAGTAGTACCTATAGCTGTAGAGTTAGTACCGCTTGCTGTAGTATTATTACCCATAGCAGTAGAATAATTGGCACTTGCTATAGTGTTAATTCCTATAGCTGTAGAAGAATAACCGTCTGCCAATGTACTGTAACCCATAGATGTAGAGTTTTCTCCATTTGCAGTAGTATTTCTTCCTATAGCAGTAGAATAATTACCCAATGCTACAGTGGTAGTACCCATAGCTGTAGAGTTAGTACCACTTGCTGTAGTATTATTACCTATAGCAGTAGAGTTAGTACCGCTAGCTTTAGTATTAGTACCTATAGCTGTAGAATATTCCTCACTTGCCAATGTTTTATACCCTATGGCTATAGAATTCTTTTTATTTGTTATACTACCCTGTCCCATAGCTATAGAATAACTACCCTCAGCCTTTGTATCTCTTCCCATAGATGTAGAATAATGCCCTAGTGCTTTAGTATTATTACCCATAGAAGTAGAATAATTACCACTTGCCGTGGTACCCGATCCCATAGCTGTAGAATAAATAGCACTTGCTATGGTACTCTGTCCTATAGCTGTAGAAGAATAACCGCTAGCCAATGTGCGATATCCCATAGTTGTAGAATTTTCTCCATTTGCATTGGTGTTTCTTCCCATAGCGGTAGAATAATTTCCTAGTGCTATAGTAGTATTACCCATAGCAGTAGAATGACTTCCTTGTGCTTTAGTAGTAGTACCCATAGATATAGAGTTAGCGCCACTTGCTATTGTACTAGATCCCATAGCTGTAGAGTTAGTGCCGCTTGCTAATGTATTATATCCCATAGAGGTGGAATTTTCTTGAGATGCTGTAGTCCTATACCCCATAGCAGTAGAATAATTCCCTAGTGCTATAGTCGTATTACCCATAGAGGTAGAATAATTACCTTGTGCTTTGGTAGTAGTACCTATAGCTGTAGAATAATTACCGCTTGCTATACTATTAATTCCCATAGCTGTAGAACTTACACCACTTGCAGTAGTATTATTACCCATAGCTGTAGAATATTCTTGAACTGCTGTAGTTCTATATCCCATGGCAGTAGAATAAATTGCTTGTGCTTCTGTCTCTCTTCCCATAGTAGTAGAATAATTACCCCCAGCTATTGTTTTATATCCCATAGCTGTAGAGTTAACACCGTTTGCTTTAGTATTATATCCCATAGCGGTAGAATAACTCGCACTTGCTATTGTACTCTGTCCTATAGCAGTAGAAGAATTACCATCAGCTAATGTATTATAACCCATAGTTACAGAGTGTTCTCCATTTGCAGTAGTATTTCTTCCCATTGAGGTAGAATAATTACCTTTAGATATGGTGGTATTACCCATAGCAGTAGAATAACTCCCTTGTGCTTTAGAGGTAGTACCCATAGCTGTAGAACTTACACCACTTGCTGTAGTATTATTACCCATAGCTGTAGAGTTTGCACCACTCGCAGTAGTAGTATTACCCATAGAAGTAGAGCTTGTACCGCTGGCAGTAGTAGTAGTACCCATAGCCGTAGAATAATTTACCGTTGCTATAGTCTTATATCCCATAGTAGTAGAATAATTACCTTGCGCTGTAGTAGTAGTACCCATAGCGTTAGAATTAGTACCGCTTGCTGTAGTATTATTACCCATAGCTGTAGAGTTAGTACCGCTTGCTGTAGTATTAGTACCTATAGCTGTAGAATATTGCTCACTTGCCAATGTATTATATCCCATGGCTATAGAATTCTTTTTATTTGTTATACTACCCTGTCCCATAGTCATAGAATAATCACCATCAGCCTTTGTATCTCTACCCATAGCTATAGAATGACTTCCATTTGCCTTAGTATTATATCCCATAGCCGTAGAATAATTTCCTAGTGCTATAGTGTTAGTACCCATAGCGATAGAATAATTCCCTTCTGCTTTAGTATTAGTGCCCATAGCTGTAGAGTTTTTTCCACTTGCAGTAGTGGTATTACCCATAGCTGTAGAATATTCTTGACTTGCTATAGTCTTATATCCTATAGCTGTAGAATAATTACCCTCAGCCTTTGTCTCTCTTCCCATAGCCGTAGAATAACTTCCTTGTGATATAGTTTTATACCCCATAGCTGTAGAGTTTGTTCCGTTAGCTTTTGTGTCTCGACCCATAGCTGTAGAGTAGTCACCTACATTCAATTCGTCCCACTGATCTGCCGAAACACTACCGGCTCTAAAAGCTTTTTTACTTTTATCGAAATACATACGGGCGTCGTCATTGCTTCCGCTTGCATTATCTAAAGAAAAACTACCAAAAACAAAATCGTCATTACGTATATCGGTGGTATTACTTATAATGGTTCCTACTCTTAAAAATTCTGGAGCTCCAGGTATACCACCCGCACCTACATTTACCCATGATAACTTACCGGTTCCATTAGTCCTTAACAGCTGGTTAGAATTACCATCGCTAGATGGCAATGTAAGAGTATAACTCTTAGATAAATTAGCATGAGAATTTATAGTTATTGTATTGTCATCATTGATGTCTGCATCGTGTAATACTATAGAGCCTTGAGTTGCTTTACCAGTATTTCCTAAAGTTAGGCTACCATCTATAGTAGTATTTCCGTTCTTTAGAATTACTAAGGCATCTGATTTGGTAGATTCTGTATCTCCATTACCTATCACAAACAACCTATCGGTAGTATTCCAAAGAGTATTTCCGTCAGCACCCATAATTCCATCGGTATTGTAACTACCTACAACAAATTCGGAAAGTGATTTGGCAGTAGTACCCGTACCCATAGCTACAGAATTATTTCCTATATTAGCTTCGTCCCAGTTAGTATTAGTTACTGTACCTGCTCTAAAAGCTCCTTTGCTCTTATCGAAAAACATACGTGAATCGTCATCCGAAGTACTATCATCATCATTTAACTGCTTGCTACCAAACACAAGGTCATCATTTGCTATATCGGTAGTATTACTTATCACTGTTCCTATCTTTTTAAATTCTCCTGAAACCGACCACGACAATACTCCTGTTCCATCAGTAGTTAGTACTTGATTAAGCTCTCCGCTATCAGTAGGCAATGTTAATGAATAACTACCCGTCACCGCTATTGGTGATTTTATAGTAACAGTATTAGCTGTATTATCGTTAAAAATCAAAGTTCCTGGAGCTGTCGCTTTTCCTAAAGTTAAAGCTTCTTCTATTGTTGTAGTACCTGTAACTGTTCCTCCTGTTAAGTTTAGTTTAGTATCCAAATCGTCTTGTACATCGTCAAACTGAGTTTGCACGTCAGTAAACTGTGTTTGTATATTGCTAGTAACTCCATTCAAAGACTGAAATTCTGTATTGTCAACGCTACCATCTGCTAGTTTTTCTGTATTTATTGCTCCAGCTAATTTTATATTAGTTACTTTTCCGTCTTTTATAGTAGTAGCTCCTGTGTTATCTATACTTATATCTCCCGATATAGCTACACCTATAGCCTCACCAGTCGAAGACCCTACGAATACCATTTTGCTGTTAAGAGCTTTATTGAGTTTAGTATCCAAATCACCTTCTACATC
>JABSPL010000113.1 GCA_013215105.1 Flavobacteriaceae bacterium | reverse complement strand
GATTTTTAGTGTTATTTATTCTTTATATATCCGTCATTCTTCCATTTATCAATAAGGTTCAATTTTTCTTGCGACAATTTACCGCTAGGTGGCATAGGATTAGAGCTACTGTTCATACGGCTTATCAAACCCCTTGTTTTTGACGATTCTTTTACCTGTTCATAGGTCAATAATGTAAGTCCAGCTTGTGGAGATGATATTCCATGGCAGCTGATGCAATTATTATCGATAATAGTTTTTATATCTTCTAGATATGTTATTTTTCTTCCTAAAGGGTCTAAAGGCTCTGCCTCGGGGATTTCAAAAGTAGTACAGCTAGTAGCACTTATGATCAATCCCAAAAAAAATATATAGTAGTATGTTTTTTTCATTGTTCCTTATTTGTGTGAATATTGACCAATTTAAGTATTTTTTTTTTAGATAGACTGAAATTGGTAAATATTTCATTGTATAAACACAATAAAAACTATGAACAAAGGAGGATAAGATTGTTTTATCTTAATACTAGTGTTTGCGGGACATATGTTTATTCGTAAGTAATATGAGAGATATAAAAAACATAAGAATCTGTTACGCTTCCATCTTCGGACAAAACAACTCTATCTGTTTTTCTTTCCATAAGACGTCCCATTTCATCGTCTTTACTGGTATATATATATTTAATAGCATATTTGAAATTTCCATTATCTTCGAAATAATAATTAATTTGAGACTCTATATTATTATAATGAAATATACTCTTTTTCAAATAAGCCTCAGGGAGAGCAATATCATAGTTAAACACTCTTTTTCCAGAAAAGAAATAATCAGTGTAGTTCTTACTTCCTATATTTTCCTTTCTTATAACACCATCTCCATATATATAATTGTAAGAATAGATATTACCATTAGAGCTTCTTTCTCTAGTTTCTCCTGAAATCTCACCTTCATAATTATAAATATAAGTTCTAATAGCATAATCGTCAATCATCTTCTTCATATCTCCATTGGCATAGTATTCGAATGTATATTCATATCCGTATCTACTATCACTTAGACCTATAAGCTGTTTCTGAGTATTGTATGTGTATTTACTTATATAATTCTCTTCAGAATTTATACTTATTATATCAGACATATAGCCTTTACTATTATAAGAATAATAACTTGTAGTTTCTTCAGAAATAAGCGTATCAGGGTTATCGAACGAATATCTAGTACGGGTGGATGTTATTTTCTTTATTCTATTATTGCTTTCTTCCTCATCTTTACCACAAGACAATAGTGTTATTGTTAGCAATATAGCTAATAGTAGTTGTTTATTTAGGTTTTTCATTGTTATTTTGTTTTTGAAATGCAAATATATGAGATTTATATAGCTAAATGTTATTTATTTATTAAATATTTATATTTTTCCTTATATTTATTTTAAGAAAAGGGAAAATACTTAACCAAAGAGAGATACATTTATATAAATGTTTTTTACAAAAACAAAAAACACTCATCCACCACAGTCTTAAAAAACCATAGTAAATGAGTGTATAATACCCCATCTATAAACAAAAGAAACTTTTATCCTGCTACTCTGTCTCTATCCTTTTTACTTCTATTAAACCTATATATTAGGGTTGCTATTATCCTTCTTCGCGATGTATCGTTGTTCATAGTCACATTGTAGTCATTACCGTTTACGAAGCTTTTACTAACTCTAGAATTAAACACATTACTAGAGTTCAAAGTCACAGTCATTTTATCTCCTAAGAAATCTTTGCTCATTCCTATATCCATCCACGACATGGCCTTTGTTAGGGTCTGTCCACTAGCTCTCTGGGCTACGTGGTTGAAACTAGCTTGCATAGAGAAACCATTAAACTTAAAAGTAGAATTCATTCTCGACGTCCAAGCGTTGTTTTTAGAGTCGTAACTTACACCTTTATAATCTCCTTTCTGATCAAAAGAATAGTAGTTAACCTCCCCTGAAAGTCTCCACCATTTGAAAGGAGAATAGTTTGCTACTAATTCAGCTCCCAAACGATCTTCAGTTCCTAAGTTTATAGGCTTAGATATGATAACATTATCGCTATTCTTTTCAGTAATCATCTCAAATATATTGTTAGAATGCTGATAATAAACAGAAGGGTTAACTGTGAATTTCCCAAACTTTAGAAGCTCTCCTATCTCGAAAGAATTAGTATACATAGGGTTCAAATCAGGGTTACCTTGTCTTACATTGCTTCTATCAGCTATGCCTCCGAACGGATTCAGATGCCAAAAACTAGGTCTTGTTATTCTCTTACTATAACTAAGTTGCAAACTATTGTTATCGGTAAACTTATAAGTAAGATGCACAGTAGGAAAAAGGTCAGTGTATTTTTTGTGATTAAAAAACACATTTTCTCTGTCGGTACTTTTAGTGTCCGAATGCTCGACTCTTAAACCTAATGAATATTGAAATTTATTTTCTTTATTACCATACTGAAGGTAAACTCCATATATATTTTCGTTATATTCTAACAAATTGTCAAATTCATCTACTATAACGTCGTTGTCCCATACTTTATAATCACTTTTTATTCTTCTTATTCCTCCTTGTATACCCATTTCTAATGTGGATTCCCCTGATAAAGGCAATGTATAATCAGACTGAAAGAATAAGTCCTTACTACTCTCTATATCTCTACTCCTTACATTGTTAATTGCCTGGTTGGCTATAGGGAACGTCTGTGTTTCTTCTATATTTTCGTTTTCGTCATCGTTCCAAAACTCATAACGTACATTAGCCGTTAGTTTCTTGCCTTTTTTATCATAAGTTTTTACGTAGTTTATCTCCATTTGGTTTGCATTCTGAGGCTCTTCATACATCTCTGTAGACAGATAAATGCTTTCGGGATTCTTAGAAGCATCTAAATAATTATACTCATAATTGACCGTATTGTTACTTTTGTTCTTACGATGATAATAACTAAAAGTAAGAGTGTTTTGATCATTTATATAATAATCACCCCCAACATACATATTGGTTATTGTTCTTTTTCTAAGACTGTTTACAGACTCACTTATATATGATGTCGGCATTCCATTTTCGCCTATATTTGTCTGAAAATAACTCATAGTACCAGGGTACTCATAGTTACCTTGCCTTATATTGCTAAACAAATTGAATTTTTCGGTTTTATAGTTTATATTAAGGTTAACACTATTGTTTACAGGGTTTCCTACTGTTACTTGTAGAGAGCTCCCAAAACCATTAGTCTTGTTTTTCTTAAGTATTATATTTATGATCCCTGCTGTACCTTGGGCAGCATATTTAGAAGAAGGATTGGTCGAAACTTCTATTTTCTCTATGGTGTCAGATGGTATTTGCTCCAGCCCGTTGTTAGCAGTAAGTACCGATGGTTTACCGTTTATAAGTATCATAACATTAGAGTTACCTCTAAGGCTAATTCCTCCTTCTATATCGACACTAACCGAGGGTACATTATTAAGTATATCGTTAGCAGAGCCTCCTTTGGAAATAAGATCTTTACCTACATTAAACGTTTTTTTGTCTAAGCCATATTCTATACTACTTTTCTCTGCCGTAACCTCTACAGTAGCTAATTGCGACTGGTCGGTTTCCAAATAGAAATCAGAAAGTTTATTGTTTTTGTCAAATATAATATTTTTAGTTATTAGAGTTTTGTAGCCAATATACTTAGCTTCTATTCTGTAACTCCCAGGTATTGCTTGTATACTAAAATTACCGTCAACATCGGTAGTTACTCCTGTTACCAAGCTATCGTCTGCCGATCTTAACAGAACAATAGTTGCAAAACTGAGCGGTTGGTTACTTGTTTTCTCTATAGTCTTACCTGTTATAGTTACCTTGCTTATTGACTGAGCTATGGTAGCCATACTTGTTAATAATATAAATAATAGTATTATTTTTTTCATCTTTATAGTTTTAAATTATACGGCAAAGGTGTAAGATTTCACTCTATATAATTTACACTATCGATAAACAGGTGTGTTTTACCTATATTTACCGATTAATTATACATAAACAATATTCGTCTTCGGGCCTTATGCATTCGTCGACTATATCGTATGTTTCATCTATCTTGATTATAGACATACCAGATTCGTCTATCTTTATACTTTAAAATATATACAAAATGAGTTATCTTAAAAATATTACCGAATATATACAGCAGAGAAGAATATTGCAACATATTATTTTTTGGTTAGCAGTACTATTATTCTCAATACCACAAAATTTTATAGACCAAGGACATACACTAACAAGGACATTTGTATACAATCTCTGTTTGTTATTACCTCAAATATTAGCGTCATATCTCATAACCTATTATATAATTTTAAGGTTATTAGTCCATAAAAAGTATCTGACATCGGTTTTTTTATTAATCGTTTCTGTTTATGTTTTCACAGCTCTTGGCAGGATAATGATTGTTCATATTGGAGAGACTTTAGTCCGAGAACAGCCATTCACTCAAGAACCCATTATAGATATTCTTACAGATATAAGACATTTGGCTTCAGGGTATTTACCTGCTGTATTTTCTACTGTTTTAATCTTCGTTTCTATTAAGTTTTTTACAAATTATAAAGCTATAAAAGAAAAAGAGTTATATATGTTAAATGATAAGGTGACTTCTGAGTTAAAAACTCTAAAAGCACAATTAAATCCTCATTTCTTGTTCAATACACTCAACAATATATATGCTTTATCTATAGAAAACTCACCACAAACCTCTGTCTCTATAGAAAAACTATCCAAAATTTTAGATTATGTATTATATAGATGTAATACCAAGTATGTAGCTATATCGTCAGAAATAGAATTGTTAGAAAACTATATAGAACTAGAAAAACTACGCTACGACGACAGGTTAAAACTAACTTTTAACAACAATATAGAAATGGATGGCGAGATAGCTCCCTTGATACTATTGTCGTTAGTAGAAAACGCCTTCAAGCACGGAGCCGGAGAAGATAGTGGGTCTCCCGAAATAGATATTTCTATACATAATACCAGTCATTTGTTTACCTTTGTAATCTCAAATACTATTGCTACTAGTACCGATGATACCGAAAGAATTTCTATAGGCCTAGAAAATATAAAAAAGCAATTGGACCTGATTTATCAGGATAAATTTGAACTTATTTTAGACCATAAGCCTAAAATATTTACAGTTACTATAAAAATAAATAAATGAAAAACAATAAAAAAGTAAGATGCTTGATAGTAGACGATGAGCCTTTGGCCATAAGACTTATAGTAAACCATATATCTAAGATAGATTATATGGAAGTAGTAGCAACCTGCAACAGTGCTATAAAAGCTTTTGAAATCTTAAATAACGAAGATATAGACCTGCTTTTTTCGGACATCAAGATGCCAAATATGACTGGAATAGAGTTTCTTAGGATATTAAAAAATCCTCCTAAGACTATTTTTACCACCGCATATAGAGATTATGCTATAGAAAGCTATGACTTAGAAGTTGTTGACTACCTACTAAAACCTATAACTTTCGAGAGGTTTATGAAAGCTGTAGATAAATACATGAGGCTAAACACAGTTAAGAATACTCCTGAGCCACAACAAGCCAATATACAGGGACAAAAACAATATATAATAATAAAATCGGGTAATAAACATCACAAGATAATAACCCAGGACATAGTATATATAGAAAGTCTAAAAGATTATATAAAAATACATATGTCCGATAAAAGCTCTATAGTTTCCAAATACAAACTAGGAGATATAAGCGATGAGTTAGAGTCACACGGTTTTTTGAGAGTACACAGGTCATATATAATAAACACCTCCAAAATCACAGCATTCACCTCTAACGACATAGAAGTCGACAGCATAGAAGTGCCCATAGGAGCTAGTTTTAAAGATACTACTGTTATATTTTTGGATAAGATTAAAAGGGTAGTATAATTATTGAATTATTTTTGATTATCAGCTTAACTCCTTCTTGTTTTATTCATCTCTAGGACTATGTTTTTCGATTTTGAATCTCCATTTTTTTCTAATTCGCTAGTAATATTGTCATGGTCTAGAGTTTTTTTACTTTGAGAAAGTTTGTAAGCTGCTTGTATTTCGCTTATTTTGATAGAAAAACCAACAATACCATTTATCTGCTTAAGGGTTCTACTTGACATTTCATCTACCGAAACGGGATTTTTAGAGTTCTTCTCGTATTTATCTACTAGTTTCCTTAAAGACTCTAATAGTTCCTCTCCTTCTATTATTTTTATTTTCCCATAGACATGAACGGCTATATAATTCCAAGTAGGAACATCTTCTTTCTGATACCAAGAAGACGAAATATAACTATGGGGTCCATTAAAAATAGCTAATATTTCTTCATCGTTTTTTAAGTTTTCGGACTGAGGATTAGCCCTTGCAATATGCCCAACCAAAACGTCTTCTCCATGTTCATCTTTATCAAGCTCCATGGGGATATGTGTTCCAGAAATTCTCCCATCAGCTTGACTTATCAGAATACCAAAGCTGTTTTTGCTAAGGAAGTCTTTAACCTCCTCTATATTTTCGTTTTTGTAATGATTGGGTATAAACATTGCTCTTTAATTAGTTATGACTTCGTTAATGTAATTACTTAATTTACTTTCCTATTACTCTCAAGTTCTACCTCAAATACACTTCTATTTTGTCGTGCAAATTTTCTTTTATCCATTGGTTGATCTCTGTTTT
>JABSPL010000112.1 GCA_013215105.1 Flavobacteriaceae bacterium | reverse complement strand
TAAGCTATAACTACTTAAACTTACCAACAGATATTACTATAAACAAAGATAGCAATGACGGAAATATTACTTACATTTACGACGCAAGTGGAGTAAAACTAAGTAAAACGGTCATTGATAATAATGGAGTAACCTCTACCACCACAGACTATGCAAATGGTTTCATATATGAAGCAGGGTTGTTGCAGTTCTTTAGCCATAGCGAAGGTTATATTGAACCTGCCAATGGCAGTTTTGAGTATGTCTACCAATATGCTGACCATTTAGGGAATATAAGACTATCATATAAAGATGGATTAAGTGGTTTAGAAATAGTAGAGGAGAATAATTACTATCCTTTTGGATTAAAACATAAGGGTTATAATGGAGTTAGTACCTCTAGTAATACTGCGTTGAAGTATAAGTTTGGAGGTAAGGAGTTAGATGAGAGTTTAGGTTTGGGTACTTATGACTTTGGTGCTAGGAATTATGATGCTAGTTTGGGTAGGTGGATGAATATTGACCCACTGGCGGACCAGATGAGGAGGCATTCACCGTATAATTATGCATTTGATAATCCTTTGAGGTTTATAGACCCTGATGGGATGGCACCTGAGGATGTTGTTATAACAGGGAGCGAAAGTCAAAAAGCCTTTGAAGAACTACAGGCTTCTGTAGAAGGAGAATTAACTTTGTCAATGGACGAAAACGGGAAAGTGTCCTATACTCAAAATGGTGAAGGTACACTTTCTGAAGGAGCTCAACAATTAACAGCTGCTGCTGATGATGAGAGTATCACAGTAAATATTGATGCACAGAGTGATAATTTCAATTCTGATGGATCGCTGAGAATTGGAGGTTCTTTTATGGGTAATGAAGTTAATAAAGATGGAACTGTCCAGGCTAATCAAGAAATTAATCCAAATGTACTTGAAAAGTTGAGTAATGCTAACTTAAAACCAGGAGCAGATGTTCTTCATGAAGTTACAGAAGCATATCAAGGTGCGAAAATTTCTCAGGCAAAGGGGACTTCATCACCGAAAGCAGGTGTTACTGGAAGTGTATATAAGCAAGCTCATGCTAATGCAACAAGTCAATCAGGTTCAGTAAGAGAGATTATTACGTTAAAATCCGGAATTCAAGTTCCTTCTTCCATGTATCATGATGGAGTAAGAGTTAATTATCCAAAAGGTATTATTGGAGTTAGGTATGAATCAAAAGGAAAAACAATAATGAGGCAAAATTAGTAAATTTATGTTAAATCTAATAATAAGGTTAGGGCTGATTGCTCTTATAGCTAGTTCATGTAATTCAATAAAAAAAACGGAGAATTACACAATAAAATCAAAAAAAACATTTGATAAAAAAATGGAACCAAAAATTGTTTATTGCAAGGTAGTAAGTATTGATTCTATTAAATCTGTTTATATTATTATGGTTGCAAATAGAAAGGAATACAAGGTCTTGTCGAGAAAATCAAATGTAATTAAGCTTAACCAGAAAAAGTTGAGAATCGGTAATCATTATAAGTTTAAGTTATCTCAATTAACCCATCAGAATATGGACAATGAAGTTTCTAATTTCGAATTAAATGGAGTGAAAGTTATTGTTTCTCCAACACATTATTTAATTGATTGTGTAAAGTTTAATACTGTTGAGTTCTGTAGTAATTCATATGAAGTATATGAGGGATTAAACTTGAATGGATTATATTACTATCAATTAGAAAATAAGTATGATAATTAAGTTGTAGTAAAAATGGTTTGATAGACTCGTAAAACTAGATAGTCGAGGAAAACAACTATTACCCTTTTGGATTAAAACATAAGGGTTATAATGGAGGTCAGATAGGTAGAGACCATAAGTTTGATTTTCAAGGACAGGAAACACAAGAAGAACTTGGTTTGAATTGGCAATCTTTTAAATGGAGAAACCATAACCCAGAAATAGGAAGGTTTATGAATATTGATCCCTTGGCGGAAGATTTTGTATATAATTCCACATACGCATTTAGTGAGAATAGTCCTGTTGCATTTATTGAATTAGAAGGACTAGAGAAGGTGTTAGCTATTTATTATCATGGAGGGCCAACAGGAGGAGGACAACCTACAACAGTAGGAAAAGCTGGTTATACAGGTCAATATTATTCAAATACACAAGCAGCTGCTCAAAATTCAGGAAGAGGGTTTTCAGGAACTATTATTGCTCCCGGTGTTACTTCTGCATCAGGTGTAAAAACAGGTATGAATTTCGCTAAAGCTAATTATGAAGCAGGAGATCAGGTAATCGTTTATGGTTATAGTTATGGAGTTGATGTTGCTGTAGATTTAACAGAATCATTACAAGCGGAAGGTATAAACGTTGACTTACTTGTAACTGTTGATGGATCTGATGGGCCATTACAAAACAATACAGTAAATACTGACATTCCTGATAATGTCGATACTAATTTAAATATTTACCAAACTGATAACTCTGGAACTTCAAGTTCTTCAAAATCAACAGGAGTAACTTCTTCAGGTACTTCAAGTGGAAGTAATAGTGGTTCAAGTAATTCCCCTGGTTCTAATGGAGGTCCAAATTCAGCAGTTAACTCAAAGAAAACAAACGTTATAAATAAAAACATAACAGGTAAAGGAGTTACTCATGGAAATATACAACAGAAGGCTAAAAATATTGTACAGCCATTAATTAATACTAAGATACATAATTATCCAAAAAACAATAATCAATAGTATGAAATATTTATATATGATGTTTTTGTTCTTTTCTGTCTTATCTTGTAATCAAGATATAGAAAATATTACGATTAAAGGTGTTGTTAGAAACGCAAAGACTAAGGAGTTTATGAGTAATGTAGAAGTTGTTGTAATATGTTGGAAATACGGAGATACTCCTGATGGAAGTTATACTGAAGAAGAGAAGATAATAATAAAAACAAATAACAAAGGAGAGTATAGATTCAGTTTTGATAAAGGAGCTTTTGTAGAAGTGAGAGTATTTGCAAATGGTTATATTGATGGATACGAAACTAAAGAGATTTATAAAAAGATAAATTCAATAGATATATACTTGAAACAATAAAAGACATATTTACTTACGACCATGTGGGGCGAATGCTAACACAAACCCAAAGCATAAATGATGCAAATGAAGAAACAATAGTAAGTAATACTTACGATGAGTTAGGAGTATTGAAGCAGAAAGAAGTAGGTGGAGGCTTGCAGGCTGTAGGTTATACATATAATATTAGAGGTTGGTTAAAATCAATAAACGACCCTAGCCTCATAGTCAAAAACCTATCTTAAAGCAGCCCTATAGCTAAAAAACTAAACTCGCTCCGCTCAAACAATAGTTTTTATTAACGCCATAGAACTACTGTAAGCTTACGGTTTTATAACTAAGGGCAGTTTTTTAGTTCTGCTCAAAGAAGATGTTCTGTTTTTAAACAAAGACTTCTATTCTTCTTAAAAAACCAAAACTCCATTAGCAAGCAATGTCCTTCAAAAAATACTCGTAGTATTTCGGTGCTTCAAATCGCAATAAAAACAACTGTTTGAGTGAAACGAGTTTTGTTTTTATAGATTTTAAGTGCTAGAAATACAGACTGTTTTTTAATTGGACTAGATTTTTTTCTTAGTTTTTTCATCGATGGAAAAAAGTAAAAGAAGTAAGGTTAATATAAATTAAATAAACAGAATACTTAATTAGAACTAAACTAAAATTTCTTTAAGGGAAAAAAGTATTAGGGATAGTAGCGACATCCTTTTTATGGCTATACACAAAGATAATCTTAGTCATAAAAAGATAAAGCGAATAGCCCGACCCTTAGGTAATACCCAAATTAAAACCAAAGAATTCAAAGACACACAAGACATAGTAATAACAAAACTAGACTTTGTAGGTAAGCTAATGGAGAGTACTAGTACTCATATAAAAGGCAGCAATGCTGCAATAGTCATTAAAGATGTATTTACTTACGACCAT
>JABSPL010000111.1 GCA_013215105.1 Flavobacteriaceae bacterium | reverse complement strand
CTCAAGTTTCGCACCCTTAATAAATAAAGGTTTACCTGATTTTTCAGCATAAAAAAAAGCATGTAATCTCAGGTAAACCCTTGATTTAATTGTATTTTAGTAGAACCAACAACAAAATACAAAACATGCTTAATAACAAAGATATACTAAAAAGCCAAGAAATAAAAACTAAATTTAAATCAAAATGGGTAGGAGTAGATTATATTGATAGTCATCTGGATATATTGAATTTCAAAAAAATAAGTAAACTCTTTGATAAAGTAAAATCTAGAGGAGTATCTTTTTCTGTACTTTTAAAAATACTACTCACACTTCCCGTAATAGGAGTCAAAACAGTTCACGAACTAGTTAAAGATAAAAAAGAAGAACTAAATAATCATTGTAAAGATAGCTTATATAGACTTTTATCTAACCACAGAATAGATTGGAGAGTGTTATTGATTTGCTTTGTAAAGCAATATTTACTAAGAGATTCTGATTTCTCTACTCCAAAAAATTCAACTAAATGTTTAATTTTTGATGATACTGATATATTAAAAAAAGGACGTAAAATAGAAGGAACTTCGAAGGTGTATGATCATGTAAATGGGAGCTATATCTTAGGATTTAAACTTTTAGTAATGGGATATTGGAACGGAAGTGTTTTTATTCCTGTAGATTTTAGTTTCCATAGGGAGAGTAAGAAAAAGAGAAACAACAAAAAATATGGCTTAACTCAAAAAGAAAGGAAAAAACAGAAAAACACACATAGACTGAAAGAATTTAAAACTTCTAAGCGTTTTAATGAACTTAATATGAAGAAAACAGATAGTTTAATAAGTATGTTTAAAAGAATAAAAAAAAGAAATATAAAAGTCGATTACATCCTGATAGATAGTTGGTTTACCAGCTCTAGTTTGATTAAAAAAATAAAAGAAATAACTAGTAAAACTCATTTGATAGGCATGTATAAATACAACAGTAAACTTGTTGTAAATGGTAAAATAATATCCATAAAAAGCTTAGGATTAAGAAAAGAAAAATATAAAAGATGTAGAAAGTACGACTATTACTATCAAGAGCACAAGACTGAAATAGACGGAATTAAAGTGAAAGTTTTCTTATGTAAAAGAGGTGTTAATGGCAAGGCACATACTCTATTATCTACAGATACCAATCTTAGTTTTGTCAAAACTATTGAAGTTTACAATATTAGATGGACTATAGAAGTGTTTTTTAAGGAAGCAAAGCAATTGTTTAGGCTAGGGAAATGTCAATCTACAAATTTTGATGTCCAAATAGCTCAAACTACGATAACAATGATTCAATATTTACTCACAAGTATAAGGCACAGAATGGAATCATATGAAACTATAGGAGGTTTATTTAAAGAGGTGAAGCAAGAATATGAGGAATTTAAGCTTAATGAGAGGATTTTATCGATAATCCTTCAAATTTTATCTGTTTTGGAATTATTTGTAGACAGTATTGATTTAGTAGGTATTACATCTAAAATTATAAGTAATTGTGAGGAATTTAGTTTTTTAAGACAAAACAAGGAAGGTTTAAAACTAGCTTATTAACCCTTGTTTAAGATGTCTGAAGGTACTGCGAAACTTGAGT
>JABSPL010000110.1 GCA_013215105.1 Flavobacteriaceae bacterium | reverse complement strand
ATGGGAAATCCAAAAAAACCGAACAAGGTACTAAAGTCAGATTAGTTGATGGTGAATGGAAAGTAGATGAGTATGGAACTCATTATGGAATATGGACTATCGAGGATTTACAAGCTATGGATTACCCCAAATATTGGTTACCACATCTATACTACCCTGATATAGATAAAAGCGATGGGAATTGGTGGGTTTGGAAATTCACACTAATGAAAGATTTAGATTTTACTAAAGACTCTAGCTATAGAGAACCTAACAACAAACCCTCATACATTCTAGGAGGAACTGGCTTCATCTCACTAAATATTGAAATAGGTTTAGAGTTTGAAGGCAATAACAAGACCATTAAAAATCTTTATATGAAAGAATATAAATCCGTCACACCTCACTTCTATGCTGGATTATTCAAACGTGTATATTATTGTAAAATATAAGATTTAAAGATTATTGATGTAGCTTTTCGCAATATCCCTAAATTCTATTCAGTAGGAGGAATCATAGGGTGTATCCGTGTAAAATATACAAGCAACAACGGTCCTGCTTCTATTATAGACAATTGTTCGTTTGAGGGTTCTTTTAGAGGAGAACAGTATACTTTAGGAGGTATTGTTGGAGGCCTTGATGGACACTATGGTTCAACGCCTTCAATCATCTCTAATTCTCAAGCAAAATTTGCATGTGATACTGATTATGATGGGATACATAACGCTGGTCAAGTATTAGGAGGAATTGTAGGTTATGGAGATAAGCTAATCATCAAAAACTGCCACACTACTTTAGGACCTATACAAATAAGCGGAGGAGGAAGTCATTATGTCGGTGGTATTTCTGGAGGTTTAGGAAACTCTATATTAATTCTTATAAAATCCTATATAATAACGTTTTGTGTTAATGTTTAACTTAGGTATATTACTTGTAATTAGTTGTTTATAAAAAAAATACTTATATTTGTTAAAATAATTAAAAAGTTATGAAAAAACGAATATTGACATTTTTAGTATTATTAATTGTTCAAATAGGGTATTCTCAGTTTAACCCATACCCCGAAGCAGACACTGATTATGGGAATAGTCGCCGCACCGAACAAGGTACTAAAGTCAGATTAGTTAACAGTGAATGGGAGATAGATGAGAATGGAACTCATTATGGTCTATGGTTTGTTGAGGATTTACAAGCTATGGATAAGGGAGCTACCCCTTATGTTTATTCTGGTCTTAATAAGTTTGTATTGATGAATAATTTGGATTTTAATAAAGACGATAGTTATAGATCTGTTTCCAAAAAACCTGAGTTCACTACTGGCAAAGGATTTACTCCTATAGATCTAAAGTATATAGAAAACTTTTATTTCGAAGGTAATAATAAGTCTATAAATAATCTATATATGAATAATTCGTTTGTTGTAAAGGTAAAAAAAGATTCATGGGGTCATTCTTACAATTTTGGTACGTCTTCATTGTTTGTATCGGTAGTATCGGGGAGTATCTACAGTTTAAGAATAACAGCTAAGATTAATATAAATATAAATAAGTCAGTTAATGGTTTACCAATTAAGGAATTATGCGTATCGGCCTTGATAGGTGAATCGTCTAAATCTACTGCTTTAAATATAATGTATTGCAATGTTTCATTATCACCTACTATAAATTCAAATGTACAAACTTATGTAGGAGGGTTTGTAGGTTCTTGGGAGGCGAAATCTTCGGGGAGTCTATTACAATTTGCAGGCTGTTATTCGTCCTCAGCAGTAACAACTAATGGTTCTGTATCAATAACCGCAGGAGGTTTATTGGGAGATGGAGGTTGGGGAGTGTTTATTAGTTATTGCAATACTTGGTTTTATGTTAATGGAAATATTGTAAGTAGTGGAGGTTTAGTAGGGAGTGGAGATTGGGTTCGTATAGATAAATCTTATACCGAAGTCCAATTTTCAGATAAAGATAAAGCATATAATATGGGAGGATTGATTGGATTTGCGGAATATGCTTATATATTTGATAGTTATAGTAAAGGCCATATTTTTAATGAATCTAATAATGGTACTTATTTAGGCATGAGTGCTAATGCTGGAGGTTTAGTAGGGAGTGCGAATCATACATTGCGAGTGTATAGGGCGTATTCAGATGTTGAGATAAATGTTCAAGATCCATATACAGTTGGAGGTATAGTGGGAGATGGAGGAAAGGAATTGGTACTTGATGAATGCTATACTTTGGGTACTATTGTGACTAGTACTTTTATTAGTAAAGGTGTAGGAGGGATCGTAGGCTATGCTAGTAGGACAGGAACTAGACCTAGAATAACTAAATGTGTAGCTTTTCAAAAAAGTATTTATATAGGTCAGAGTTGGAGCAGTTGGGATTCTACTTCTTTAGGAAGAATATATCCTTATTTAACTAAATATAATAAAAGAGGAGGTGTATGGGGGTATCAGAAAGTTGTAAAATGGAATGGTACAGATAATTATGGTTACAAATTTATGATTTTAAATAATGTTTATTTCTATAATTGGGCGTATGATTATAAATTCAATGGAGGTAATATACTGGTGCTTTCTCCAACTAATATGCCTCTTAAAAAATGGCAAACTCAAGCTCAATGGAATTCTCGTAATCATGATTGGAAAATGAAATATGACTCTGAGGTCCCTGGGTCTTTTAGACCTGTATTAATAGGCGTAGGAGAAGGAAGGTAAATGTTTCTGAATAAAAAAAGCATATTCGACAATCAATAAAACTACCAACAATTGTTGATAAAGTTTTATTATGCTTATAAACCCTATATAATTACGTTTTGTGTTAATATCCGATATATGTATGTTATTTGTAATTAGTTGTTTACGAGAGAAAAAACACTTATATTTGTTAAAATAATTAAAAAGTTATGAAAAAACTAATATTTATATTTCTATTATTGCTAATTGTTCAAATAGGGTATTCTCAGGTTCACCCATTCCCCGAAGCAGACCCTGATTATGGGAAATCCAAAAAAACCGAACAAGGTACTAAAGTCAGATTAGTTGATGGTGAATGGGAGATAGATGAGAATGGAACTCATTATGGTCTATGGTTTGTTGAGGATTTACAAGCTATGGAGAATGGGTACGTATATCTGGAAAATTTTACAGAAACATATTTTGTATTGATGAATGATTTAGATTTTAATAAGGAAGATAGTTATAGAGATATCTCAAATAAACCTATATATGCCGAAGAGGGCTTTCCTTCTATAGATCTAAAATTTCACCTTTTGAATTTTGTAGGAAATAATAAAACTATTAGGAATTTATATATAAACGATAATAATATTTCCTGGCAGTATAGTATTTATAAGAAAATAACTTCTGTGGCTTTGTTCGGTAGAGTAGGTACTGTTAATATGTCTAATTTAACCTTAGAATCGGCTGAGATTATATCTAATGGAGGAACCACATCACCTCTTTTTGGCCAGATTCTTGTTAACAGACCGTCGTATTTTAAGTATGTGAATATTAGTGCAACTGTAAGACATACACTTAGACGTGGCGCTTCAGAGGATTTTTTCGCTGGTAATGGCGCGAATATTGGAGGTATTGCAGGGGTGACTGTTGGTGATGTTAAAATAACTGACTCTATAGTTAACCTAACTTTGGATTTAAGTATCTCGGACACAAATGTGAGCTGGTATCCTAAAGTAGGAGGGTTTTTGGGTCAATGTGGTGTTGGAACTTACACTGTAATAACTAGAAGCAGAAGTACTTTATCGTTACCAAACGGATCCGGTCTGGATATTGATAATCTTAGACTTACTCTGGGTGGTTTTATTGGCAAATGTTATCAGGCATATTTAGGAAGGTCTTATGCTTATTTAGGAGCTGCTGCACGTGGTGGTCTTTATCGTGTAGGAGGATTAATTGGAGATCAGGGGGGGGGCAACTGTATTATTGAAAAATGTTATAGTACTGGATGGATTTACGGTACACATAAAAACAAATTTATTTATGGAGGACTAGTAGGTAAATTTAAAGAAGTAGATATTAAGTCATCATATTCTAAACTTACGGTATATGTTACAGAAAATTGGAACGGAGCTATATTGGGAGGTTTATTGGGGGATCAATGGAGTAATGGTGATTCAACTATCTATGGTAGTTATGCTTCTGGAGATCTAATAGTATTATCAGCATCAAACGCAACTCCCTGGATTAGATTAGGGGGTCTTGTTGCTAATTTTAATAAGATTAGTATTCGAGACTCTGTGGCTTTTCAAAGAAATCTTGGCCGAAGTCATCTTAGTACCAAGACTATAGGAAGAATATTTAATGTTAAGATGCATCATGTATCTGGTGTGACTATGAGAATTAACAATAACTATGCTAATAAGACTATGATTGTATCAAATTATGATTATTCTAATATGGGTCATCATCAGAATGAAAATGGAGAAAATATAGACTCTATGAATTTTGGAATACAGCCCTTCTCAAACTGGGAACAGACTACCTGGAAAATGAGATTTGATACTAATCTTCCGGGGTCTCAGAGGCCTGTATTAATTGGCTTAGGAGAAGGAAGGTAAATGTTTCTGAATAAAAAAAGCATATTCGACAATCGATATTATTACCAACAACCTAAGATGATTGTAGAAATCGAAAGCAATATTTTAGTTCCTCTTTTCATATTGAGTTAATATTTTTCTGGATAATTCATATCAAATTCAATATTGGTGATATTTAAATCTAACCTTAAACTGTCAAATTCTACCCTGGTTAAAGGTCCAAAGTATTTATTTCCTTTTAGTAAAATTTTACGATTCATATCAACCACATAATAATTCGTAATCGTAGTATCTATTTCAAAGCCTCCTTCAAATCCTAAAGTCGGATGTTGTTTCGCAATTATGAAGTCATCGTTATGTCCAACTGCGAAAACATATTCTGAGATTATTTGTGTTGAACTGTTTGAATTTATTTCAAATTGTTCGGAAATAGTTTGATTTTCTTGAAGGTCAATCCACAGAACAATGTATTTACCTATTATTCTATCTGAGCCACTATCAAATAGTCCGAAACAACCTGTTAAGGATACTGTAATCAGTATATTTAATATTTTTAGACTGTATCGTTTCATTTTTCTTGCATTACCCACAATGCCCAAATATTGACAATTAATAACCATCAATCACCTTATCTACATTACCACATTTCAGCATCATTTCTCCGAAAAACGGATTCCTTATTTCTTCTTTATCACTTAACCAAAATACTCCTTTATCGTTGTTCGCCATAGGGCAGAATTGTTTATAAACCTTTTTGTTTATTCCAAAAGTCTCTATGCTTTTTATCATAATAGCCGACAATGCTATAAATTGTTCTCTCTGAACAGTTATATCTAGGCTACCTGCCATAACTTTGGAAGTTCTTTTTATTTCTACTAAACACTCCATCCAAGCGATATGAGAATCATTGCTTTTTAACAATTTCATATCTATGCCTTTCAAGGATTTGTTTAGTTTGTCAGTCGATTTTTTTGCCAAAACATTATCATCCTTAGCCAAAGCTTCTGAAATAAGATAGTAATTATCATAAACTAAGCTTAGTTGCCCTTGAAACTTTTCAGAAACCTTAAGCCTTACTATTTCTTTTACCTCCTCTTTCTTTTCGGCAGGATTCATCATACTTCTTTTGCCTTGTAGTTGAGCCGCTGCATCAACAGTAAAAGTACCATTAGTCACTATTTCTTCACCTTCAAAAAGACCTTCTAATACTTGATAAGAATCACCAACCTGACGGCCAACAACAATTTCTCTAGCCTCGAAAACAAAACCATCACCATCTTTTTTAGAAACATAAACTATCGATCGTTTACCTGTCCATAAAATAGATGTTTTAGGTATGTTTACCAACTCTCTGGTGTTACGATCTTTTAAAGTTATATGAGCTTTGACAAACATCCCTGGTTTCAATCTCCCTTTTCTGTTGTTCAATTCGGCTCTTACTATAACCGTTCTAGTTGCTGTATTAAGAATAGGATCTATAAACGAAACTTTAGCTTTTATTTCCTCTGGAGGACTTGCATTAGTAGTAATTATAAACTCGTCACCAACTTTTATGCTATTTAATTGTTTCTCGTACATATCGAACTCAGCCCATACGGTACTAAGGTCCGATATCATAAACAAACCTTGTCCTTTTTTTACATAAGCTCCTTCATTTATCATCTTTTTAGTAACTATACCTTTTACATTGGCACGTACTGCAAAGTTTATAATCACTTCTCCCGATTCTTCTATTTTGTCTATTTGCTTTTCAGTCAAAAGCCAAAATTTCAACTTATTTCTAACCGCTCTATAAAGAGTTGGGTCCAAACTTTTAGTTTTAGCAGCTGTTAATAGTTCCTTTTGAGCTGTAACCAGCTCAGGAGAATAGATAGTTGCCAACTTAGTCCCTTTAGCTACCTTTTCACCTGTGGTGTTTATGTGTAGCTTTTCTATCCTTCCTGCAAAGTGAGCAGTTTGTACAGAATTAGATTCTTCGTTTTCTTTAACTTTCCCCGACAGTGTAAACTCAATTACAGCACCAGATCCCGAACCTATAACGGTAGTTTCTATACTAGCCAATGCCATTGCATTTTTGGTTAGTTTAAACTCATCGGCAGCCAAGCCTTCTGCCGAAGACTCAGCAGGAATCAAGTCCATCCCACATATAGGACAATCACCAGGTTCCGATTGCATTATGCTAGGATGCATAGAACAAGTCCATTTTTGGTTTTTTACCTCTGCTTCACTATGCCCATGATCGTCTCCCTGTCCCGAACCTGAAGGCGAAAGCACAATTCCTAATATTAGCCCTACAGCCAATATTCCTATATAAATAATATATTTTTTCATCTTTGTTATATTTATAAGCTACTCTTCACCTTAGTAACCCAATCGATTATTATTGTTTTTTCTTCTTCGGATAGTTTAGCTTCACCATGCATTACCAAATATGAAGTTAAAGGCATCTTATCATCCTCTATTTCTTCTACTATCTCTCTTAACTTTTTGCTTTTCCTTTTTGTTGAATAATTTCCAAAATCACTAAAATCAAGTTCGTCTTTACCTTCAGCAATATGATGATCTACAAACAAACTCACTGGCGAAATTTGGCTATACCACGGATAATTAGTGTTGTTACTATGACAATTGTAACAAGATTCCTTAAATATGGTTGCTACATTTTCGGGTGCATCAAGCATCTTCAACATGTCGGTAGAAGGTATTATATCACTTATATTTTCTTTTACTGGTACAAATTGTATTGCTATTAATATAAGTACAACTGCTACTATAATTTTCTTTTTAGCTTTCATCTTTATTTGTTTTATGATTATTAATTTAATTATTTATAGTTAAGAACTCTAAGATAGATATTTGTATATAATAATTTCTTTCTGATGTTATTTTTTTGAATTGAAACTTTAATTCTAATTGCTGAATTTCCAAAAGCTGTTCAAAGTCTACTTTAGAATTCTCGTAAGCTGCTAACAATATCTCTTTTGCCATATCGGCCTCTCCTATATTTTTCATCTGAGTCTTTATAGTGTTTTTGGCACTTATAGCCGATCTTTTTGCTTTTTCGAATACCGAATAAAGTTTGTTTACAGTTCCTACTCTAGTACTTTCTATAGATTTTTGATCTAGTCTTAATTGCTTTTGTTTAGAACTATATTTTTCAGAAAACAAAGGAATAGATACCGTAACCATTGGCATTATTACATCCTTACCATTATCTACTAGGTTTGGCATATCAGTCCTTTCATCGATCAAAATATAATCTAAAGCTAATCCTATGATAGGCATACCTTCTTTTTTGGTAGCTAATTCAGACTTTTTTAGAGAACTATTTAAGTTATCGAGTTTTAGTAGTCTAGGATTATTCGAAATATCTATTTTAGAAAATAATTCATGAGTATTAGCTATCATTACTTGTTCTGTAATATTTATAGGAGAACTCTCATCTATATTCAAAATAAGATTAAAAGCTATAGATTTAGATTTTAATCTTTGGTCTATAGTATCTATATTGTTCTGAATTTCGTTTTTCTCCATTCTTATTTTAAGAACATCTATCATTGTCGATTTGTTGTTCTCTAGTTCTATAAGAGCTAAGTTTTCGAAAGTATTTAATATTACTATATTTTTCCCCAAGACATTCCTTTTAGCTTTAAGTTCAAATAATTCAAAATATATTTTCTTTACCTTAAGAAACAAATTCTTCTTTATTATATCTATTTCGTTTTGCTTAGCATTAGCTTTAAACATCACGCTTTGCTCACGAGCCTTAAGGGTTCCGAACCAAGGTAGTTTCTGCGATATAGATATTTTTATTTTCTGAGCTCCCACACGAGTTTCTGCCTCTTGGACAAAATACCCAAACCCTATACTTGTGTTAGGTAAGCTTCCTACTTCATTTATCTTTTCTAAAGTACTTTCGTACTTGTATTTGCTAGCTTGTAGTTCAGGATTGTTTCTTTCTGCAATTTCCAAATAACCTTTTAGAGTAGTTTGTGCATTACTTGTTACAACCAAAAACAAGACTATTATGTATATTATATTTTTCATCTTATTGTTTTTTTAATAAAATTTCCTTAGACCAACTGAACAATACAGGGACTACGAACAGAGTAATAAGAGCTACTAGCATACCTCCAAAACTAGGTATAGCCATAGGTATCATTATGTCCGATCCTCTTCCTGTCGATGTTAACACAGGCAACAGTGCCAATATGGTAGTTGCTGTAGTCATAAGACAAGGTCTTATTCTCTTTTCTCCTGCTTCAACTATCGATGCTCTTATTTCCATCTTGGTTTTAGGCGTATTCTTTTCGAACGTCTGAGTAAGGTAAGTTGCCATTACCACTCCATCGTCGGTTGCTATACCAAACAGAGCTATAAAACCAACCCATACTGCAACACTCAAGTTTATGGTATGCATCTGGAAGAGTCCTCTTACATTGACTCCAAACACATCGAAGTTCAAGAACCACGACTCTCCATAAAGCCATATCATTATAAATCCTCCCGAAAAGGCAACTGCAATACCCGTAAACACCATCAAAGATGTAGATATAGAACGAAATTGGAAATACAAGATAAGGAATATGATAGCTAATGCCAAAGGAACAACCACAGCAAGAGTTTTTTCAGCTCTTATCTGGTTTTCGTAAGTACCCGTAAAAGTATAGTTAATACCTTTGGGAACTACTAGCTCTCCTCTATCTATCTTGTTTTGTATAGCCTCTTGAGCTCTTTCTACAACAGTAACTTCTGCTTCACCGTCCATTTTATCGAACAAAACGTAACCAATCAAGAACGTATCTTCACTTTTTATAACCTGAGGTCCTCGTTCGTACCTTATAGTAACTAGTTCAGACAAAGGTATAGGGCTACCGTTAGGAGTAGGAACATATATTTCTTTGAGATCATCTGGGCTAGTTCTTTTCTCTCTCGGGTAGCGGACTCTAACACCATATCTTTCTCTACCTTCTACAGTCTGAGTTATGACTTTACCACCTATGGCTACTTCCAAAATAGTTTGTACACTATTTATAGATAGTCCATATCTGGCAAGTTTTTCTCTGTCAATATCCATTAACAGATAAGGCTTACCAACAATTCTATCGGCAAACACAGCTTCCTTTTTAACTCCAGGTATTAGTTTTAGAGTTTTTTCTAGTTCTAAACCAAAAGCTTCTATAGTTGCTAAGTCTGGTCCCTTTATTTTGATTCCCATAGGAGCTCTCATACCAGTTTGTAGCATCACTAGTCTGGTTTCTATAGGTTGTAACTTAGGTGCCGAAGTAACTCCAGGTAGTTTTGTTACCCTTACTATTTCGTTCCAAATATCGTCAGCCGACTTTATTTCCTTACGCCAGTTTCTATAGTATTCACCATCCTCATAGACTATAAGGTTTTTAGTCTTTATTTTAGTACCTGAATTTATATATATGCCCGATTTGGTTTCGAACAGCCCATCGTCGTTAACCCTAAAGGTCATTCTATGTCTATCTTGGTCTAGCTTATATTCTGGTTTATATATTATTATATTCTCATACATAGACAACGGAGCCGGATCCAAAGCACTATCGGTTCTACCAGCTTTACCTACCACGGTTTCTATTTCGGGGATAGTTGCCACAGCCATGTCTAACTGTTGTAAAACTCTTCTGTTTTCGGAAACTCCTGAGTGAGGCATAGATGTAGGCATCAGTAAGAATGAACCTTCGTCAAGAGATGGCATAAATTCTTTACCTGTGTTTTTCCATACATTAACTCCAAAAGCAATTATAACCGTTGGTAAGATAAGGAACAACAATTTATTGTTTAGAGCCCATTTAAGTATTCTTACATAATACATTCTGAATAATGTAAATACACCAAGCAAGCCAAAACAGATAACACTTACAAAAATAAGGTTAGTAATTATTGAATTATCAACACCTAAAGGTCTCCAGTATACACTTAAGAACACAACTATAGATCCTGCTGAAATCATTACATTAGCCCAGTTGGCATGCTTTTCGGATATAATTTCTTTGAATTTCAAAATACTAGAAACTCCGAAAGCAATTAATAGAATAGCCGAATAATATCCGCTAAAAGTAGCGTATAACCCTAGTAATATAAGTACAATACCACTTATATATTTGGTTTTCTTCTTAGATGGTTTCCATCCGAAAAGCCAAGCTGCAAACGGAGGTATCAAGAACAATGCTACTATAAGCGACGATGTCAAAGCCATAGTTTTGGTAAACGCCAAAGGTCTGAATAGCTTTCCTTCAGCACCTATCATAGTAAACACTGGTACAAAACTAATAATAGTAGTCATCACCGCCGTTATTATGGCTCCTGAAACTTCTACTGTAGCATCGTAAACTAATTTATTAATTGGTTTATTGATATTATCTGCCTTGTCTTCGTCTATATGTCTGATTATATTTTCAGACAGTATCACCCCGACATCGACCATGGTTCCTATGGCTATAGCAATACCCGAAAGAGCAACTATATTGGCATCTACACCAAATAGTTTCATAGAAATAAACACCATAAGAACTGCTATAGGAAGCAATCCAGATATCAATAATGAGGCTCTTAAGTTAAATACCATTATTATAATAACAAACATTGTTATTAATATCTCTAGAGTTAATGCTTCGTCTAGGGTGTTTAAGGTTTCTTCTATCAATTCACTTCTATCATAAAAAGGAACTACTGTTACTTGTGAAGTTCTTCCATCTTTTAATACTTTAGAAGGTAGTCCTGCACTTAGTTCTTTAAGTTGCTTTTTAATATTAGTAATAACTTCCATAGGATTGGCTCCATAACGAGCTACCACTACACCACCGACTACATCGGCACCTTCTTTGTCGAGCAATCCTCTTCGCTCGGCAGGACCTAAAGAAACTTTTGCTATATCTTTTATAAGTATAGATGTATAGTTTTTGGATGTTACTACGGCATTCTCTATGTCTTCTACAGAGCCTATATATCCAAGACCTCTAACTAGGTATTCAACTTTATTGATTTCTATAGTTTTAGCTCCTATATCTTTGTTAGTATTACGTACTGCATTAACCACTTGTTGCAGAGAAATATTGTATTCCTTAAGTATATCGGGGTCTACGTCTATTTGGTATTCTTGTACAAAACCACCTATAGAAGAAACTTCTGACACTCCTGCTGCCGAAGATAATGCGTACTTCACATAATAGTCTTGTATACTACGCAGTTCGTTTAAGTCCCAACCACCAGTGACGTTTCCTTGCTCGTCTCTACCCTCCAAAGTATACCAATATACCTGCCCTAAGCCAGTAGCATCTGGTCCTAAGCTAGGCTGAACGTCGCTTGGTAAAAGTCCATTAGGAAGAGAATTCAATTTTTCGAGTATCCTACTTCGACTCCAATAAAACTCTATGTCTTCTTCAAATATTATATAAATACTCGAAAAGCCAAACATAGACGAACTACGGATAGTCTTAACCCCTGGGATTCCCAATAGAGAAGTTGTAAGAGGGTAAGTAATTTGGTCTTCTATATCTTGTGGTGAACGACCAGCCCATTTGGTGAATACTATTTGTTGATTTTCACCTATATCGGGTATAGCGTCAACGTCTACAGGGTTTCTGGGTAGGTTACCGGTATTCCAATCGAAAGGAGCTGTAGAGACTCCCCATCCGACGAATATCAATAATAACAAAACAGCTACTAGCTTGTTTTCTATCAAGAATTTAATGCTTTTATTTAGCATAATGAATGATTTTGTTTTAAGATCTTCTTTTGTTTGAGAGTCTTTACAATTGATATGTAAATCCGTAGGATTGAAATATTAATAGGAATTATTATAGAATAAAATCCAAAGCTCCATAGGAGCTATATAAAATCATATTGTAAGTTGATAACCTCAAAACTAGTCCGAACTTGTTTTATAAAAAGCATCTGTTAACATACTTATAGATATACAGATACGCTTATAGCATTACAGATATAATACTACACAAGTACTTATGAAAAAATAAAATCAGATTAAAAACACACAGTCAACAACATGTATGTCTTTGACTATAATGGGGGCTGAATAGTTTTTGAAAGGGATTACGCTTTGGCTTAGTCCTTTAAATAAGTTAATATAAGAATAAACAAAAGAGCTTAAGAAAACTTTTTGGTTTAAATCTAGATCAAAAACAGGTGTTTTAAGTTCGGTCTGTCCTTCTATAAACTCAGAAGTGTCAGAACAACAGTCTTTTTTGGTCATACTACATTCTTTTAGGTAAGAAGCAGTTGTTTTGTCCATATTACAAATTTTAACATCAGAAAATACAGCTGTATCTACCAGATAGTCACCACAATAGTGCTTATTGATAGTAAACGACATAGTAGATAGAATCACTACTAATGCCAAGGTTACAGATAGTATTTTGTTTGATATTTTGTCCATAATATTGGGGTAAAGATATGTGTAATTATCGGGCAACAATATTATCAGTTGTTAAAGATGTGTTAAAGAGCTTTAATAACTGATAAGTTTCATGTGAATTCACCACTTAATAAAGAGATTACTACTTCTTAACTAGTCCTAACTTTGCAAAAACTTTAGTAACAAATGGTATTATAAAAAATACCATAAGCCCTACTATTATAGCTGTATTTAGCATGTTTTTAGCATGAAAAGGCAAAGAAGCCAATAGTGGTTCGGTTAACTTGGGTATTACGATTATAGTTGGGTATAGTCCTACAAATATTATAATTGAAGTTATTATATTATTTCTCATTAATGGTTTCTTATTGTTTTGTTTATTATTTTTACAGCTTCTGATATGTCTTTTTCATTTAAATAAAGTCCGAAACCAAAACGTAATCTGTCTCCTCTGTAGTCCGTTAGTAAGTCTTGTGATTTCAACGATTCGTAAACTATTTTGGTTTCTTCGGGCGAAGATAGTACTAATGTAATAAAATGTCCCAAATCATTTATATTATCTGAAATAACCAAATTAGAACAATTGATATTATCTAAAAATAAATTCTGTAAACCACGTATATAATTATGTATTGTGTTAATATCTATATCGTTTTCTGAGAATTGATTCCACACAGAATTTAGTCTATAAAGAGAAGTTAAGTCCTGAGTAGATCCCCAAAACCTGAAACCATTATCACTGTAACTAACTTGTTCTTGCTGTTTGTCTAAAGTATCGAAACTAGCAAACCATCCCGTATACAAAGGTCTTAACTTACAGTTTTTAGGGATAGTCATAAAACAAGCTCCCTCACCTGCTTGTGCATATTTGTAACCGCCAGCTAAGTAATATATATCGTTTTCTATCTCAGACAAATCGGTAGGAATAGCACAGAACCCATGATATCCATCTAAACAAAATACAGTTTCTTTGTTCTTTTTGGATGCTATTTGTTTTATTAATTCGTTACTTATTACTTTCCCTGAATTAAAGAAAACATGACTTATAAATATAAGATCTATATCGTGAGTGATGGCTTGTGTAAAGTTTTTTTCAAAGCCATCAGCTTCGTTGTCTATCCTTATTACAGTGACGTTGTCCATTTCTTCTAAGCGTCTTACTTGCCTATTAAAAGAATGAAACTCGCTGTTGGTCGTAAGTATCTTGAAATCTTTCTTTTCCGAAAAACAACTAAGCATTCTATAAACAAGTTCATGACTATTAGGAGCAAAAGCTATTTGTTCTGGATTGGATATATTAAGAATATCAGCAATAGTACTTTGCGACTTGGGTACTATTTCCGAAAATATTTTATTCCATTTATCATCGGAGTATTTGGCAGCATCTTCCCAAGCCTCTATTATTGCTTTTTTGGTAATATCGGGCCAAAAGTGATGACTGTGCGATGCCATATGGATATTACCTTTATGCCCTTCTAAAAATTCTTTATAAAAATGTTTATACATGCTTTTTTTATGAAATTATGAATACTCTAAGATTCGCCCCAGGTTTTTAATTCTTGCTCGTTCCATAAAAACGGAAAAAATATCCTTCTTTGGTATTTTGGGTGCATATATTTCCTCCAATTACTACCACCTGTAGCTTCAAGGTCTTTTTTGCCACCTCCCAAATACTTACCCGCAGCATTGTAATGAGCCATAACCCATTTGACGTTTACAGTATGGTCATAGTGACGCATTGCTTTTATTAACTCTTCGTCTTTTTGAGTTTCTTCTGGTAATCTTTTGAATATTTTAGCCAAGTTACACTCGTTATAGTCTTCCATAAAGTCTATAAATTCGCCCATATATTTATCTTCAAAAAGGTTCAAAAGAGTAGACTTTTGCCCTGTACTATAGTTTTTTCCTGCGGCTTGCCAGTACAAATGGTCATAAGCGTGTTTGAAAGGAGTATTTCGGTCTATATTGTCTCTAAAGCGAGCATCTATAAGGTTTATAAGTTCGGTAGAAGCAAGCTCTATCTTACGATACTGAGCACTCTGAAAGCCTGAGGCAGGAGTAAGAGTGGTTCTGAATTTGAGATATTGCTCTACATCCATACCTTCGCTCATAACGTCAAACGAAGAAGAAAGCATATCGAAATATCTACTTATACGCATAAGATGTTTAGAGAATTTTTCGGCAGATATATCTTCACTTTTAGCTACTTGGTCTATCTCCCAAAGTATCATTTTGAAAAGTATTTCGTTAACCTGATGGTACATTATAAATATCATTTCGTCAGGTAGGTTGGTTCTTGCTATTTGCAAACCTAGCAAGGCATCGGTCTGTATATAATCCCAGTAAGTTATAGGTGTACTCCACAGCAAGCCTTCAAGCATTGCGTCTACAGGTACTCCCAGTTTCTCGTATTTTTCGTCTATTGCTTTTAATATTTCGTCTCTATTCATAGGTGTAAATATATATAATTTTAAGGATAATAGATAAAAGGTAGAAACTAAAGTGTTTTTTTATCTGATAAGTAGAAGTCAAAGAAGGGTTTTGTTTATCATGTTTATGATTAGTAAAATAATGTAAAATATTTTATTATATCTATATATTATGGAATAAAAAAACATATATTTGTGTTATAAAGGCAAAACTTTACTTTTAATGATGAATAATAATAAAAATACTAGCATTAATATAATCGCAACTAGCGATTGTATTAGTATTTCTATTATTTCGATGAGTTCTGTTTATACTTCAACCCGTTAGGGTGTTATATATATGAATTTTCGCAACCAATAAACCTATATGGTATAAACCGTAAATTAGGTTTTTTCAATCATCATTAAATTAAATAAAATGAGAGTTTTAAAATTTGGAGGATCTTCGGTATCTTCTTCTAAAAATATCAAATCGGTAGTTAATATATTAGAAAATAATATAAAAGATGACCAAATAATAGTAGTGTTTTCGGCTATAGGTAACACAACAAACTTATTATTATCTTCTGCCAAAAAAGCGGAAAACAATGACGAAAGCTTTAAAAACGATTTATCTGAAATAGAAAACAATCATTATACTATAATAAGAGAGTTGATTTCTATAGATAAACAAAGTAGTCTGTTGGCAAGTATTAAGGTTCAATTCAACTGTTTAGAAAATATATTGAAAGGAGTATTGTTAACACAAGAGTTAACTAATAGGGTTTTGGACAAAGTACTTAGCTATGGAGAACTTATATCTAGTTCTATAATAGCCGAAGTTTTAATAAATAAAAACATAAATATAGCTTTAAAGGATAGTTCAGAACTAATAAAAACTAATAGTAACTATGGTAATGCAAAGGTGATTTTAGATATTAGTTATAAGCTAATAAAAGAATATTTTGAAGCCAGTAAACAGACTTTGACAGTCTTGCCAGGCTTTATATCGAGTAACGAAGATAATATAATTACCACTTTAGGCAGAGGAGGTTCTGATTATACAGCCTCTATATTTGCGAGTGCTTTAGATGTGAAGCAACTAGAAATATGGACCGATGTAAACGGGATTTATACAGCTAATCCTAAGATTGTAAAGCAGGCTTATCCTACCAAAAACATATCGTATTCTGAAGCTCTAGAGCTTTCTCACTTCGGAGCAAGTGTGTTATATCCTCCTACTATAAAACCTGTTTTTAATAAAAAAATACCTGTTTATATAAAAAACACTTTTAATCCAAGCCATATAGGTACTCTAATAAGTGATAAGAAAGGAATAGAAGATGGTCAGCTAAAAGGGATCTCACATATAGATAATATAAGCCTCTTGACTATAGAGGGGATAGCTATACAAGGTACTCCTGGTTTCTCTAAAAGGGTGCTAGGTGTACTTGGAGATAATAATATAAATGTTATACTTATAACTCAGGCTTCTTCGGAATATAGTATATGTATAGCTATAGATAGTAAAGATGCTGAAAAAGCTAAAAGAAATTTTGATGATGATTTTACTTACGAATTAAGTATTAAAACTATGAAGCCTATTGTAATAGAATATGATATGGCTATAATTGCTTTGGTGGGAGAGGGGATGAAAGAAAGAGAAGGTACTAGTGGTAAAATGTTTGGGACATTAGGTAAGAATAATATAAATATTAGAGCGATAGCACAAGGAGCTTCAGAAAGAAATATTTCGGTAGTTATAGATAATAAAAATATAAAAAAAGCATTAAATAGCCTACATGAATGCTTTTTTGAAACTCATACCAAACAATTAAATTTGTTTGTAACTGGAGTTGGTAATGTAGGAGGGAAATTGATAGAACAAATAAGAAAACAACAAGAATACCTAAGAGACGAATTACATTTGCAAATAAAAGTAGTTGCTTTGTCTAATAGTAAAAAAATATTGTACAATTACGATGGTATAGATTTAGATAACTGGAAGCAAAACCTTATAAAAGCTGATGATTATAATATAAATGATTTTCTGGCTTGTGTAAAAAAAGCAAATAAGCGTAATTCTATTTTTATAGATAATACAGCTTCTGAAATAGTGTCAGAACAATATATCAAATATTTAGAAAACAATATAAGTGTTGTTACTTGTAATAAAATAGCCTGTGCATCTCAATATGGTAATTATAAAAGTTTAAAATCTATTTCTATAAAAAACAGAGTAAACTTTTTGTTCGAAACCAATGTAGGAGCAGGTTTACCTATAATAAACACTCTGAATAACCTTATAAGTTCAGGAGATAGAATACGGAAAATAGAAGCTGTGCTTTCTGGAAGTCTCAATTTTATATTTAATGAATTCAAAGGGAATGTATCTTTTAGAGAGGTCGTAACTCAGGCTATGGAGCAAGGATATACTGAGCCAGACCCTAGAATAGATTTGAGTGGTATAGACGTGGCTCGTAAAATACTTATTTTGGCAAGGGAAAGTGGTAGTCTGATGGAGATAGAAGAGATAGAAAACGATTCTTTTTTGCCTATAGGTTGTCAAAAAACAAATAGTGTTGATGATTTTTATAAGAAAATTTCAGAAAACGAGTTTCATTTTGATGAAATGAAAAATAAGGCTAAAAAAGAAGGTAAAGCCATGAAATATGTGGCTAGTTTCGAAAAAGGAAAGGCTAAAGTAGGTTTGCAATATGTAGATAAGCAACATCCTTTTTATAATCTTGAAGGCAAGGATAATATAGTTTTGTTTTATACAGATATGTACAAAGATCAGCCTCTTATAATAAAAGGAGCGGGTGCGGGAGCAGAAGTTACAGCATCGGGATTGTTTGCTGATATCATAAGAATTGGTAATAAAGAACTGTAAGATATGAGAAAAATAACTGTATTTTGCCCGGCAACTATAGCTAATGTAGCTTGTGGTTTCGATATACTTGGCTTGGCTATAGATAATATAGGCGATACTATGACTGTGACTATGACTAGTCATAAAAAGTTGGAAATCACTAAAATAACAGGAGCCGATTTACCTATGGGAATAGATGAAAATGTAGCAGGAGTGGCAGCAAAAGCTATGCTCAAAGACCTAGATATATCTTGTGGTTTTGAGATTGAAATAGTAAAAAACATAAAACCAGGTAGTGGGATTGGTAGTAGTGCTGCTAGTGCGGCAGGAGTTGTATATGCCATAAATGAACTATTAGATAGGCCTTTTTCCTTAAAAGAGCTAGTTGTTTATGCTATGCAAGGCGAGAAATTGGCAAGCGGAAGTCTACATGCTGATAATGTTGCTCCTGCTCTGATGGGCGGTTTTGTGCTCATAAGGAGCTATAGTCCTATAGATATTATTAGTATTAATTCTCCAACCGAACTTTATGCCGTAGTTGTTCATCCTCAGGTGGAACTCAAAACTTCTGATACTCGTAAAATATTAAAAAAAGAAGTCTTGTTGAAAGATAGTATTAAGCAAAATGCAGACTTAGCTGGGCTTATTTCGGGTCTTTATACTAATGATTATGAACTTATATCTAGGTCTTTGAATGATTATATAATAGAACCTTTACGTTCTTTGTTGATTCCTTTTTATGATAAAGTAAAGCTAACGGCTAAACAAAATGGAGCATTAGGTTCAGGTATTTCTGGTTCAGGCCCTTCTATATTTGCCTTGTGTAAAGGAGAAGAATCGGCTGTGAAAGTAAAAAAGGCTATGCTAAAAGTGTATATTGATAATGGATTAAATGCTAATGCTTATCATTCTAAAATAAATGATAATGGAGTAAAAACAATAAAAGATGAGGTATTACAGTCTTAACGGTAAGAGTGAAAATGTAAGTTTTAAAGAAGCTATTTTTAACGGTATAGCCAAAGATAAAGGCTTGTATTTTCCTAAAACTATTCCTAAATTGAATAATAGTTTTTTTGAAAATATAACCAATTTGACCGATGTTGACATAGCTTATAACGTTATAAAACCTTTTTTAGGAAATGAAATAGATGAGGCAGATTTGAAAGAAATATTAAAAGACACTCTTAATTTTGATTTTCCTTTGGTAGAAATAGAGCCTAATATATACTCTATGGAGCTTTTTCATGGAAACACCATGGCTTTCAAAGATGTGGGAGCTAGGTTTTTGTCTCGATGTTTAACTTATTTTTTGGAAAAGGATAATAATAAAGAGAAAATAAGTGTTTTGGTAGCTACTTCGGGCGATACTGGAGGAGCGGTTGCGGATGGGTTTTTGAACTCCGAGTTGATAGATGTCTTTATCTTATATCCTAAAGGTCGAGTTAGTATGGTGCAAGAAAAGCAATTAACCACATTGGGTAAAAACATAAAAGCGATAGAAGTTAATGGTAGTTTTGACGATTGTCAAGATATAGTAAAATCTGCTTTTTTGGATGAAGATATCAATAGTATTAGAAATTTAACTTCAGCCAATTCTATTAATATAGCCAGATGGCTCTCTCAGATGTTTTATTATTTTATTGCATATAAAAAACTAAAACACCTAAACAAAGAAATAGTTTTTTCTGTTCCTAGTGGTAATTTCGGTAATATATGTGCCGGATTATTAGCTAAAAAAATGGGACTTCCAGTAAATAAATTTATAGCCTCTACTAATGAAAACAAAGTAGTTACCGATTATCTGAAAACAGGAATTTATAGCCCTGTAGAATCCAAAGCGACTATTTCGAATGCTATGGATGTGGGTAATCCTAGTAATTTCGTTCGTGTTTTGGAGCTTTTTGAAGGTGAATTAGATTTATTGAAATCGTCCTTAGAGTCTTATTCTTTTAATGATGATGAGACTCGTAAAGCTATTTCGGGTATTTTTATTAGTAGTAAATATATAACCGATCCACATGGTGCGATAGGTTATTTGGGTTTGAAGAAAAGTAAACTTAATAATAGAATAGGAGTGTTTTTAGAGACTGCACATCCTATTAAGTTTTCGGATATAGTAGAGCCTATTATAAAGGAATCTATAAAGATACCTAAGCAAATAGAAAAAGTTATAAATGCTAAAAAAGAAAGTTTTGAGGCTAAAAATTATGAAGAAGTGAAAAGATATCTTATAAATTGTTTTAAACAATAGTATTTGCTATGTTTAAATATGACTAGTTAGTGTTTTTTACTGTAAATAATTACCGTTACATTTCGCTAACTAGTCATGCTTTTGAGTATAGTATCATATTTATTTCGTAATATTGCTTTTGAATCATAATCCTTCAACATAACTAATTTGAAAGTACTTATTATAAGTTATTATTGGCCTCCTGCAGGTGGCTCAGGAGTACAAAGATGGCTGAAATTTGTTAAATACCTACCCAAATACGGCATAAAACCTATAGTTTATACTGTAGATAATCCTTCTTATCCTATTTTGGATGATTCTCTGGTCAAAGAAATTTCTAAAGATATTACAGTTCTTAAAGGTAAAATATGGGAGCCTAATCAGTTATTGTCTTTTTTTTCTAAGAACAAAAAACAAGATAGTGCAGGTTTTCTTAATGATAATCCTAGTTTTTTTAGTAAAATAATACTTTATATAAGAGCAAATATGTTTGTGCCAGACTCTAGGTGTTTTTGGGTAAAACCTTCGGTCAAATATTTAAAAAAGTATATAAAAGACAATAGGATAGATACTATAATAACTACAGGTCCGCCTCATAGTGTGCACCTGATAGGTCTTAAACTAAAGAAAAATCTAAACGTAAAATGGATAGCAGACTTTAGAGATCCTTGGACTAATATTGATTATTTTCATCAATTGCCTTTTAGTAAAAGGACTGTAAAAAAACATTTCAAACAAGAAAAAGAAGTATTACAAACAGCCGATAGTGTAATAGCTATAGGTGAAACTATGAAAAATGAATTTTCAATATTTAACGACAATGTAAATATCATAACTAATGGTTACGATATGGAAGCGTCTGATAATAAAAATATAGTTATAGACTCTAAGTTTACCATAACCCATATAGGTATGATGAACAAGGATAGAAATCACGAATCTTTTTGGAAAGCTATAGGTTTTTTATTAAAAGAAGTAGAAGGTTTTTCAGAAGATTTGCATATCAAATTGATAGGTAAAGTTTCTAAAGAAGTAAAGGTAAGTATAACGGAAAACTCACTAGGTAATAACGTAGAATATATAGAGTATATACCTCACCAGCAAGTGCAGTTACAGCAGCAACAATCTCAAATATTATTGCTTAATGTAAATAATGTTCCTAATGCAAAAGGGATATTAACTGGTAAAATATTTGAATATCTTATAGCCAAAAGACCTATATTGGCAATAGCTCCTACTGATGGAGACTTAGCTAGTATTATACGAAATACTAAAAGTGGTGCTGTATATGGTTTTGAAGATATTGAGGGAGTAAAAGAGCAAATATCAAAATATTATAAGCTTTATAAGTCAGGCGGATTGATATGTAAATCTGAAAATATAGAGAAATATCACAGAGATAATTTGACAAGTGAATTGGCAAAATTGATTAAAAATATATAGTTAGATATAACTAAGGATAAATGAAAAAAATACTTACAATAGTAGGGGCAAGGCCTCAATTTATAAAAGCGGCTAGTTTTAGTAAAACAGTTTTAGAAAATAACTTGTTAGAAGAAATAATAGTACATACAGGTCAGCACTACGATGAGTCTATGAGTGGAGTGTTCTTTGAGCAGATGAATATACCTAAGCCCAAATACAATTTACAGATTAACAACCTTGGTCACGCAGCCATGACTGGGCAGATGATGACTAAAATAGAAGAGATATTATTAGTAGAAAAACCAGATGCTACCTTGGTTTATGGAGATACTAACTCTACCTTGGCAGCTGCTATTGCTAGTAAAAAATTAAATATACCTCTTATACATATAGAAGCAGGCTTAAGGTCGTATAACCAAGAGATGCCCGAGGAAATAAACAGGATTTTATGCGATAGAATATCTGATTTGTTGCTCTGTCCTACTTCTAAAGCTATCGAAAACTTAAAAGCTGAAGGTTTTGATAATTTCCCGAGTAAAGTCGTGAAAGTGGGAGATATAATGAAAGATAGTATTAGTTTTTTTGCCAAAGGAATCGTTTCGGATAATCAAGAGGTAAAAGATATAATAAACTCCAAAGAAGATATAGTTTTATGTACTTTTCACCGTCAGGAGAATACCGATGATAAGGAGAAGTTAAGCCAAATAATAAAAGCTTTAGAAAATATAAATAAAGATATAAGACTAATAATACCTCTTCATCCTAGAACAAGAAAAAGGATAAAAGAGTTTGGAATAACAACTAATTTAGAATTTATAGAGCCTGTTAGTTATATAGATATGGTTTCTTTGTTGAGTAAATGTAGCTTACTAATAACCGACAGTGGAGGGATGCAAAAAGAAGCTTTCTTTATGAAAAAACATTGTTTGGTTCTAAGGGAGCAAACCGAATGGGTTGAACTAATAGATAATAATTTTGCTTTATTAGTAGGTAGTAATACCGAAGATATATTAAAAGGCTATTCAAAAATAAATAATTGTAATAATAACTTCGATATAGATATATTTGGAGATAATGTAAGCGTTAAAATATATGATGAAATTTGTGAATTACTATATAAATAACATAAAACAATGGGTATAGTAATAAAACAATCTATTCAAAATATTATTATACTAGTTCTAAGTTTCGCTTTAGGAGCTGTGAATCTGTTGTATATGTATACTCATTTCTTAGAGGATAGCTACGGTGGATTGTTAATTTATTTGGCTGCAACTAGCGGATTGTTATTGCCTTTTGTAAGTATGGCTATGCAGCATGCTGTTATACGATTTTACACCAAATATGAAGATAAAAAATCACTAGATGAGTTTCTAAGTCTTTCGTTATTGCTGCCTTTAGTATTTATAATACCATTTTCAATTTTGTTTTATTTGACTTATGATAAGCTAATAGAATGGTTTGCAAACGAGAGTTTACTTATAGAAAAATATTTTTATTTGGTATTGCCTATAGCTGTTTTTATGACTTATTTCGAGATATTTTATTCTTGGAGTAAAGCCCGATTAAAATCAGTATTCGGATTGTTAATAAAAGAGATGTTAGCTCGTCTTCTTGTGTTTTTGTTAATAGTACTACTAGCTTTAAATATAATAGACCTAGAGTTTTTTATTTATAGTATTCCTGTGGTTTACTTACTGAGGATGCTGATTATGTTGGGGTATTCTTTGTCTTTATATAGATTTAGGTTAATATTCAAATTACCAAGTAATTATAAGCAAATACTCAAATATAGCTTTATAATGATGATATCAGGTTCTACTGCGGTTTTGTTACTCGATATAGATAAATTTATGATAGCTAAGTTCAAGATGGTTTCTTATGTAGAATATTATGCCATAGCCATATATATAGCTAATATAATAGCGATGCCTAACAGGGCTATGACTCAAATATCGAACCCTATAACGGCAAAAGCTATGAATAATAAAGACTATAAAAGCGTTGCTGACTTGTATAAAATAGGTTCTATAAATCTATTAGTAATAGGAGGCTTATTGTTTTTGCTTATAAACCTTAATCTGACTGATATATATTCTATACTAAACAAACCAGAGTTAAATATAGGTATTAATGTTGTTTTTATAATATCTATAAGCGAACTTGTTAAATTATCTATAAATACGAATAACTATATTATACTTAATTCTAAATACTATAAGACCTATTCTTATTTCTCTGTTATTACAACTGTTTTACTTATAATTCTTAATTATATATT
>JABSPL010000011.1 GCA_013215105.1 Flavobacteriaceae bacterium | reverse complement strand
TTTACAACTCCATGAGTTGCACATTCTTTTATCAATTTGAGTTTATACTCCGTCGTGTACTGTTTTTTTGTAGTTTCCATAATATAAAGTTAATGTTTTTATTATAGAATTAAGTATGACTATTTTAGGGGCTTAAACAAATGGAGTACGAGTAATATTAATCACTTAAGCCTTCTTATAGTCAAAAACAATAAAAACTACTTAGAGTACAAGAGAAATGTAAAAAAGAAAAACATTACTTCTCCTGATTCATTAATGTATTATGCTTACGATGAAAATTTGGTTTCACGTAGAATAAGACCAATAGATTATGCTAATACATATCTGAATGGAGATGTTGGAGCTCCATTAACTACAAGACTATTTTTTCAATTATATAGGAAAGATAAGAATATGTTCTTCAATCTTCCAGCTTCACATTTTTATGATCCTAATGAAAATGTAAGATTCCCATTAGACTTCCCTGAAGATTTTTGGAAAGACGACTTCGTTAGGTTGGTTTTAACTATAAATACAGAAAATTACTTGGTAGCTACGGTAGAAGAGAATTTGCCTACTAAAGAGCACATACATGGTTTAAAGAAATATATAATATATAAGAAGAAAAGCAAATCGTGGCACTATTGTACTATTAGTAGTAAAAACCCACATACTATGAATTTTGGAGAATGGCTAAGTGGCTCACATGCTGTAATTGTAGATAAAGACGATAATAAATTAAATGATTTCGAAAGAAGAAGTTATGATGACCGTTTATATAATGAAAAATATAAATATGCTGTAGATTTTAATGAAATGGCACTGTCTTTAAATACATACTATCCTGGTATTCTGTTTTTGTATAACCTAGAAACTGAAAAGTATATAGAGTGGAAAACTGACAAGCGAGATAGCGAAATATTGCTAATAGATAACAATATAGTAACCTATAGGGTTGACGATAGGCTGTATCAGACAATAATAATTGATGGAGAGAGAATAGGAGAGTCAAAACTGTTGGTACAAAGTAATAGAGTACCTGCTATACATTGGGCGTTTATGGGTAAGCAGTAGAAACTCTGTCTTATTATTATTATTATTATTATACAACAAACTAAGAACAGTAGAACTACTCAAAATAAACCCACATAAATCACTGTAATTCATATTATTATAATATATTTACATTAGTACTAAAAAAGGTAATGTCTATGAAAAAGGTAATATTTTTAGTTTTATTATTTACTGGTCTTTATGTATATTCTAATACAGATAAGGACAGTTTGTCTGCCGTTGAAAACAATAATAAAATTACTATTGTTAAAACCAAAAAGTTTCCTAGCCTTAACAAATATATCAATAACAGTCCTATAATAAAGAGGGATTTGTTCGATGCTGAGTTTAGGAAAGCTAACTACAAAATGGATAGTGTAGCTACTGGTATGCAAGACCAAGCAATTGACTTATTCAAGATATTAGATGAAACTACAGGAGGTTACTTAACCAAAATAAAGTTAAAAGAACCTACTATTTTACCTGTAGGAACTCAAAAAACTGTAGGTAATAGTGTGTATTCCTTAGGTTTGTTAAGTTTAGAATTACATGGAGACGAATATAGTGCTACCTTTTTTATACGCATCTCCTCCCCTAAACTAAACGCCAACGGACAGCAAAAAGAACTCTACTTAGGAGCAACCGACATACGAATAGACCATAAAGGAAACTTCATAGGCGAACCCAAGCTAACCCTACTCTCCGACGTAGCCATCCCGTTTAGCGGAGACAAAAACCTACTAATACTAAAAGGCGGCTTAGACAAAAAAACAGGAGCTATCACCGAAAAGACTTATGCTAGTTTCGACTGTAACGGCTTCAAAGAACTACATATAGAAGCAGATATATTGTTTTCGAGGGAAACAATAATACCTGTAGGCGACGATTTTGAAGTTAAACCTAAAGACAGGGTAGTCACCAACTTCAGCCTCACGGTAAGTAGCATGGACGATATAATTGTAGGTATCAGTATGCCTAAGTTTTCGGTGCCGGGGCTCGACGATACTATATTTGAGGTAAACACTCTTGTATTCGACTTTTCTAATACCAGAAACCTTACCGCTCCTAGTGAGTTTCCGCCTAACTACGAAGAGTTTTTGGTGCCGGGTAACCCTGCTGCTTGGACTGGGATTTCTATCAAAAACATTAAGATATACTTACCCAAGCATTTCAAAAACCGTACTAACAAAGACCGTATATTCTTTGAGGGCAAGAATATGATAATAGATAATGCTGGTGTCTCTGGGGAGTTTTCGGGTAATAATATATTGCCGTTAAAAGATGGCGCTGCTGGTAAGTGGCAGTTTTCGGTCAATTCTATGTATATAAATATTAGGGCTAACGAGATAACTGGGGCTGGTTTTGGGGGAGCCATAATATTACCTATTTCTAAGGAGGTCACCACAACTTTAGACAAAGACACTGAGATAGGTACTAAAGATAAAATATCTTTCGATTTCGACGAAGAGCATAAGAAGTTCGAAATACTTATAAGTAAAAAATACCCTCAGGCTTTAGTTTACAAAGCTATGATGGACTTAGATAGTAAAGAATACTCTTTGCTAGTAAGTCCTATGGGCGAATTGGAGTTCCCTGCTTTTAGTGGTAAGCTTACTATAGCTAGTAATTCTTATATAGAGTTGAAAGTCGTAAAAAGCAAATTTGAAGGTAAAGCTGTTCTAAGTGGTAGTTTCGATGTTGATGCTCGTATTGGTAAAAAGGCTCCTACTAAGGAGGAAAAAGAAAAGAAGAAAGCTACTATAGGGTCTGCTGAAAAAGTATTTATTTAACTAATACTTAGTTAAATAAATACATAAAACACTTATTTGTATATGGTCAAATGCAGGTTTATTGCTATATTACAGCAAATAACCATGCATTATGATAAATTATACTTCGGA
>JABSPL010000109.1 GCA_013215105.1 Flavobacteriaceae bacterium | reverse complement strand
TTATATGCCCTGTTAGTGGCTTAGTCATTCTGCCTTTCTGATTACATTCTGATAAAATACAGCGAGTGTGCTTACACAAAGTTTCTCACATACAGATTATAATATTCACCAAAATAAGCGAAAACAATTGGATTAGGCAAGTTTTTAATTCATGAATTACAGAAAACATGTTGTTTCCATTAAATTACTCAGAATATGAACATTCCAAAAAACATACAGTTTTCACAAACTAACTCACGCCTTGAAAGCATGCAGTTTCCACAAGGATTTTCAGAATATGAACACCCAAAAACATACTGCCACAAGGATTATAACATTCGTATATCCCACTCGCAAAGCTTCTTATATTTATAGTTGCCCATAACGGCTAGCATATGAGACGTAGGGGTTTTCGAAGAGCTGCTTTTAAACTTAAACCACCCGTAGCCAAAACAATATTTTATGTTTATATTCTTTTAAACTTCCAATATTTTTTGGCGGATTAGTATAGCCGAACTCCATTCCTAATCTGCTTCCCCTATGGATTATATGCATGGTTATGGGCTTTTGCATTTTGCCTTTTTGCTTACATTCTGATAAAATACTACGAGTGTGCTTGCGTAAAGTTACTCACATGCAATTCCATTCAGATTATAATATTCACCAAAATAAGCGAAAACAATTGAATTATACAAGTTTTTAATTTGTAAATTACAGAAAACATGTTGTTTCCATAAAGTTACTCATAATATAAGTAAAACGAAAACATAGATTACTATAACCAAAGCTATACTTAAACGAAAAGGATATAAATCTTTGATAAATTGCATTAATAATAAGTAGATTACAATTTGATAAGCCCAGTATACGAGACCCGTACGTACGGTGGTGTGAGAGGTGCACTCCGTTCCTATTTAGGGACGGAGCCATCTACTCGATTAGTGGTGTTTTGTTATTCTATTATTTCCCCTCCTGGATAAACTTCAATGAATTTATTGCCATCAATCAAAAATATAACATAATTACTACCCATATAAATCCATAAAGATTCTACTTTGTAATTGTCATTTTTATCAATTAAATCAATAATACCATCTTTTGAATTGTAAAATTTAGAATTTCTAACATATTTTTTAAGTTCTAATATTTTTTTAGGCTTTAAATTCAACAATGTATTTCCTTTCAGTAAACTAAACAATAAACTTCCATATTTTGTTTCGCTTTCATTTAAAACTAATGTACTTTTATCAAATTCATTCTCAATGATATAATCTTTATCATATTTGAAAAATAAAGTATCCCTTACTCTTTCTTGCCCAAAAAGAATGTTTGTGAATAAAATAAGTATTATCAGACATTTCATATTAATTGCAATAAAGTTTTTCATTTCTTGTCGTATCGTAAAAATGTAATTGTAAAGCTTTACCTAAAGAAGTTTTTTTGGACGGAGACAAATCATTATAAGCTTCCACATTAGCACCTTTTAATCCCTCCCATGCTAAAGCTTCATAAAACTCATCTAAAGAAATAGAGCCATTATTACTTAAATGATTATAATCATTAAGCATAACTGTCTGATGAAATTCTTTTAAAGTATTTGCCATTTCATCTACATACAGTTTAGCCATAGTTTCATGTTGTCTTTTGAATTTGTTAGCATAAGAATAATATGTTGCTTTAAAATCTAATATATCTTTAGAGGTATTATCAATAGTGTAAACTTTTCTATGCATATCTGCATGTATATATTCATGCATAATAGTTCTTACTGCACCTAAAACTGGAGCCGTAGACATATTTGAAGTATTTATATTTATAATCATAACAATTTTATTATTAATAGTAACAGGTTGAGTGTTTCCATTAACAGTACTACCTAAATTTGCTGATTGTATAATTATATCAAACTCCGACTCCCCTGCAAACTTATTTAAAATATCTGCAATAAAATCATTTCCGTTTTCTCTTAGCAGGTCGTTTATACATTTCTCCTTTCCCGTCAACTCATCATCTATTATCTTAGTCGGAGGATTCTCAGGTTCTGGCTCTGGATCTGGTTGAACAATGTCTATTTCTACTGTGTGATTACTTATATTTGGGCCATGAGGTTCTCCGTTTCCAAAAAGGCTAGAACTACTAATGGGTTGATGAATATAGGTTGGAGCGTAGTATCTAGTTGTTTTTAAATTAATATTAACACCATATATAACTACTTCATCTAATTTAGTACTACTACTAGCATCACCACCACCGCCACCAGTGGTGCTATTCACATTTCCATATTCTGTCATAAAATATGAAACAGCTCCTCTTATAGGTGCTTCATATCTCATAGCTACATTTTCTTTTTTTCCATAGTCTATCGTTATTTTTTTCGCAAACTTTCCATCTACAACAGTATATGCGTTCATAAGATTACCTTCTATATCAGTTACAAGAAGATATCCTGAAAATAGGTTAGTTGTCTCGTCTTTTTCGCCTATTCTATGAACTATAGAACTAGCTATATTTCCTTCTTTATTTAGAAAAAGATATTCGCTCTCCAAATATTTATGATTATTAATAACAGCTACTTTTGTAATATGCGCTTCTGTATCAGTTAGCTTTACTTTCCTTATATTTTCCATGTCAGGTTCAAAATAAATAAAATTAGGTTCTTCCGACTTCATTTTATGCATTTTTTTAATGTATAAGTTGTTTTCAAAAACATTTAATATTTGACTTTTATCTGCTGTCTGATAAATATCTTCTGTAAACGTCCCTTCTTCTTCCTTGCAATTCCATAATACCACTACAAATGTTAGTAATATAAATAGTTTGGTTGGGTAATTATTCTGTATCATATTTTATTTTTATATTAGCTAGATTCATTTCCACTAACGGCTAGCATATGAGACGTGGGGCTTCGGAGAGCTGAACTTCATTCATAAACTGAACGTCATTAGTATATCCGAACTCCATTCCTAATCTACTTCCCCTATGGCTTATATGCCTTGTTAGTGGCTTGTTCATTCTGCCAGTTTGCTTACATTCTGATAAAATACAGCGAGTGTGCTTACACACAGTTTCTCACATACAGATTGTAATATTCACCAAAATAAGCGAAAACAATTGAATTATGCAAG
>JABSPL010000108.1 GCA_013215105.1 Flavobacteriaceae bacterium | reverse complement strand
CAGTGGCACCTACAAGTATTTGATTACTCTTGGTGGCTTTGCTTTGTTTGCTAGCGAACCTTAGTTCGTTTTGCGATTGCAAATGTAATTCTTTTTTATCGAATAAAACTAATAAAATTTAAAGTTTTTTGAAGCAATGCTTCAGATAAATATCAAGACTCAAATGTATTGAATCTGTTTACTTATTTAAACTTTTAAAGTTTTAGTTTCACTCAGTATTTATAAGAACTTAACGCCTTTTGTTGTTTGATAAACATCAGTTGTTTTGCGGGTGCAAAACTACGATGGTTTTCTGGATTGACAATGAAATAATTTAATAAAATGTGAAGTTTTTTTTAATTGGTTGAGGGTTGGTAGATTGAGCTGACGGTATTGCACCATTACGAGGTAGGATTGAGCTGTAGGGTTTGCTTCGTGCCTCGCAAGGGCGTGGTGGGTTTGGTTACGTGATTGCAGTTTTGAAAGACAGCAAACGACTAAGGAAGTATTGGAGTGATTTAAAATAGAAATTAAAAAAAGAAGGCAGTCAGTTGCCCGAGGAAATAGGAAAACTAAAATATTTAGATGTTACTCATTATATACCTAAAACTCTTGAAGACTACAAGAACCGTATTTTTAGTAAAGACGACATATATAGCACCTAATTTCTAAGACAACACGCCCCCCTTTTTAAGATGGTTATAGAATACTAGTAATTGTTGTTTCTAGTTCTGAAAATCACAAGCCATACTTGGTTTGTACTTTTTTTAAACATATATAACAGAATACTTTGTAAGGTCAGATACTATCATTATTTTTGTAAAACAAAACAAATACCATGAAAAATAATATAGAATTTCCTTCTGCTAACGAGTACCCTGCCTATGCTGAAACGTATATGAAATGGGTAGATAAAGAAAATAACCTAATAACTCAGTTGGAAGACAGTTTAACAAAAACCAAAGGTTTAGTGAGTTTGCTATCGGAAGATGAGCTTAATTTCAGATACGAGCAAGGGAAATGGTCTATAAAGGAGTTGCTTGTTCATATAATAGATGATGAAAGAATTTATAGCTATAGAGCCCTTGCTTTTGCCCGAAACGATAAAACTAATCTGCCAGGTTTTGAGCAAGATGATTATAATGACTATTCTGATACAGGGCTAAGAACTATAGAAAACATAATGAATGAATATGAAGCTGTAAGAATATCTACTATTGCATTGTTTAAGGGTTTTTCTCCTGAGGCTGTTTTACGTATAGGCACAGCAAATGACAACCAAGCAAGTGTAAGGGCTTTGGGTTATCATATATTAGGACATGAATTGCATCATATTAATGTAATGAAAAAGAGGTATTTGGGAAGTATCGGTTAGTTGAAAAGTCCGCTAACAACACTCTTATAAGTCTGACCTACGGGTATTTTGTGTTTACCAATTATTATCCTGTTGCCTTCTATTTGTTCTATCTTATCTAACGATACTACAAACGATTTGTGTACCCTCATAAAACTATCGCTAGGTAACATGTCTGCAAATGATGATATTTTTTCGTGACTTATTATCATTTCGTCAGCAAAATACATCTTAGTATAGTTGCCATACGCCTCTATATATAAAATATCTTGAGTGTCTATCTGATGATGTTTTTTGTCTCCTTTTAAGAAAAACTTTGTGCTTTTTGTATCTGTTTCTACTATCTGTGTTTTTACTATTGTAGCTTCTGTAGCTTGTTGCTTTTCTTTTTTCAAAGAAGAAATTATCTTGTTAACAGCTTTTGCAAAACGCTCTAGGCTAAATGGCTTTAACAAATAGTCTGATATATCTAGCTCATATCCCTCTATAGCAAACTCTTTGTATGCCGTGGTTACTATTACCTTAGGAGGGTTCGATAATGATTTAAGAAACTCAAAACCTGTAAGTCTGGGCATATTTATATCTAAGAAAATAAGGTCAACACTTTGATCGTTTAGTAGTTGCATTGCTTCAAAAGCATTGTAACAGTTACCTTGCTTCTCCATATTGGGAAATACCTCGCAATAGCCTTCTATTATCCTGTGAGCAATTGGCTCGTCGTCTATTATTAAGTATTTTATCATTTTATTTCTATTTCCAAAGTTGATCTATAAATATTTTCTTCTATTGAGACTGTAAACTTATGCTTTTTAGGATAAATAAGGTTTAATCTCTTCTTTAAATTATCCAATCCTATTCCTTTAGTACCTGGTTCATCATTAATATCGAAATTATTTTCTATTTCAAAATGAATAGAATCCTTGTCTACCTTTAATTTTATCTGAATATAAGCATTTTCGGTCAGACGTTCCACTCCGTGTTTGAAAGCGTTTTCTAATAAAATAATAAACATGAGAGGTGCTACTTTATGATCACCGTCAAAGGAATAATCAAAAGAAATATCTAAACGCTGATGAAACCTTATTTTATGAAGATCTATATAGTTTTGCAGGTAAGTAACCTCATCTTTTAACGAAACATAATCTTCTTTTCCTTCGTAAATGGTGTATCTCATCATCTCCGATAGCTTTAGAATAACCTTAGGAGCTTCGTCCGATTTCTCTACCGTTAGACCATAAAGATTGTTTAGAGTATTAAAAAAGAAATGTGGATTCATCTGGCTTTTTAATAGTTGTAATTCAGCATCGGCTTTGTCTTTTTTTAGATTGTTTATCCATCTCCATTGTTCCAATACCCACAGAGATACCATAAATATTATAGAGGCCATCCATAGACTAATAATAGTTTCCTTTTGCCCATCTTCGTAATTGGTATATAGTCTTATATAAATAAAATATACAACCAATAATATAAAAATAGAAAGTATAAGTTTTATGTGTTTTATAAAAACAGCAGGGGCTAATAAGTAAAAGAAAACAAGCCAAAATAGTTCCACTAACGTAATAGATAGGGCTTTGTCGGGTGTTTCGTTTTTATATTCCGAGAAAAAAATTAATCCTAAAATCACAATTAATGATAGTATAACGTACCTGGAGTTCTTGAGTTTTAATACATACGGGATTCTATAGAATATAAACGATGCCATAGCCCACCAGAACATAAATATCACAGATATTTCTATAAACGCGTCTCTGTAATCGGGTACAGATATACTGCCGGTTTGGTCCAATCTCATAGTGGTAAAAAAGACCAAGAAGAATGAGAATATTATAGATCTATATTTTATTATAAAGTTTTTCATGTTCCAAAATTAATCATAATTGTCAAGGTATTATAATTGTTTTGACAAACAGTATGTTTTTTGAGTTGAATAGAGTGTTTTTGGGTAGAGGTGGAGGAAGGTGTTCCTTAATAATTTAAATTAGACTAATATATTTCTTAATTATCACAGTTTTTAATTCTAACCTCTAGGTCATATATGTGTACTTGTAAATTGTCTATTTCGTTCAAATAACTTTTTATGATTTTCAATTCTGTTTTAGCCTTTTCACATAGACCAAGACTAATCAGACTAAAAGATTTATGAATTCTAGCACCTACTATAATATGTTTATTATGACTCCTCTCTATAACATAATTAGACATATCAATTCCTTTTTTGTACTCTCCAATATTACTATATTCTAAGCTTAGATTTAATCCTGCTATTAAATAAGTTGAATCAGAGACTTTTAAGGAATGTTTAAATAATGAGATTGCTTCATTGTAATTTCCAAGATATCTATTTGCTAATCCTAAGTTATTTAATATCGTCGGATTGTCTGGTTCTATTTCCAATGCTTCTGATAATAATTCCTTTGATTTTTTACTAAACCCATTCTTCCCATAATCAACAGCTTCATCATTTAAAGTTTTAGCTTTTTCTGATTTGAATTTTTGGTTAGAGATAACAATTTGATGTCCTAAGGTATTTAAATCAGTTTTTTCTGAATTATAATATTTACATGAAAATAAGAAACATAAGTATCCGAAATAAAAACATTTTTTTATCATTTATCTATTTTTAATTTTCAAAGATAAGTGATTCATGTATGTTTAGCTCCAATTATATTAGTTTATTTAATAATACAATCAACTAATACTTATTTTAACTTTTGAATTAATTTTTAAGGCTAATCTATAAAATAGTATATTCTAATATGGGGAAACATTAAATGAATGAAAACTTCTATTTTATCTAGAGGTTAGTTGTATTTATAATACTTATTGAGTGCGATAAACGGTATAAATAACAGCTATTGTTTGTTTAAATATAAAAATACGGATAATATTCGGATAATTAATTTAATAAGCTCGACTACGATTAAGGCTGTATAAAAACTAATCAGTTAAAATTTCTGATGTTTCTAAGTTTTTTAAAGAAATCATAATACATACATTAAAAAAAGACATACAGTATATGAAATCTGAAAAGATGATTACTGCTATAGGAAAAGGCACAGTTTATATAATTGAAAAATAAGCTTGTTTATGTGTTTTTAGGTTGTTGTTGTATTTTGCTTGGTTATGTTTATGTTTTTCGGAGGTTGTTAGATGGTGTTTTGTATATTAACAATCGTATAGCAAGGTGTTTGTTGTGTTTTAAAAGTATTATTGATTATTTGTTGGTTTTTGTTTCGACAAACAGTATGTTTTTTTGGGTTGAATGGGTTTGTTTTGGTAGTGTTACTTATAATGGTATGGTTGTTGTGTTTTTTAAGTGTTTGGTGATATTTCTGTATCTAATGAAATTAAAATAGTTGTTCTTTGTAAATAATCTTAAAGAGTAACAAGACTCACTATGTCAACATGTGAGACTAATCAAAGCTTAATATATATAATAAACATGACAAAAAGAAAAAAGAAATCTAAAAAGATAAAACAAACAAGTTCTATTAAGAAAATTGGATATATTTCACTTTTATTTGCACCCCTTTTTATTTTTATATATATAAATGGGAAAAAAAGGAAAGAAAAATTAATCAATAATTCGTTTACAACTTATGGTACTGTTGAAAAATTGAATAAGAATACAATGAAAGGAAAAACGACAAGAAAAGATGTTGTTTATTTTTACTTTGTTCAGAATGATACTGTTTTTCATAAAATTAAAGATTTATCTAAGGGAGTAATAGCAAAACTAAGAATAAAAAATAATGATTGTTTTGAAATGAAAGTTGTAAAGTCTGATTACGGAATTTTTGATATAAATTTTAACTTAAAAAAAGACACTATAATTGATAAGACTAAATATAAAACCCAAATGTATAATACATTTATTCACAGGAATATAATTGAATGAAATATAATAAACAGAAGACATTTATAAACTTATAACAAATTAACACCTAACAATGGTTAATTTATTTATTATTACTCCCCAACCCCATACCTCCTATACATCCCATCAGTAGCCTGCAACAATTTCCTTTTCAAATTCTCATCTAAACCAGTATGAGAATCTAGATATTCCACCACCATTATATAAGTCTCTCTTGAGTTATATTGACCTATAGTATTATTCAACCATCTTCCCGGGAAAAATATATCTCCTGTTTGTTGTATTTCTTCAAGAAGTTCTAGGCTCATTGCTACGGTTTTTATGCCTTCGTTTTGTCGTAAAGGGTGATGAATATACGAGCAAGCTATCTGTATCCAGTTTTCTTTTTCTCTGTTTTTGACATCTCTAAACGACTCGAAGAAAGAAGTTCTTACAGCAGGGTCAGAGTCTAATGCAGGAGCTAAGAACTCAAAACGCTTTATCTTGTCGGGGTTAGTAAGCTTCTGTTTAGCCTTTTCTAAGATCTCTTTTGCCTTAGGATGCCCGAATAAAGCTAATTGTTGTGCTAGACTAGTATAATTATCTTTATTTAAGGTCAGGTTGTTTATAGTTTCTTCTTTATTCCAGATACTATACAGCTTAGCCATTCCTGTTTCGGAGTAGGCAATAGATTTATAAGTTCCAAAAAGACTTTTCTTTATGTTTTTAGACTCTGATTGTTGCAGTCTGTTGTATATTAATTCTTCTAATACTAATTGATGTTCTGAGCGTTGTTGCTTTGTAAACGAATTCCAATATATAGATATTAACTGACTCGATATGGTTCTTAAAATTAACTCGTTAGATTCTGTTTTTAATCCTGTTTTTAGGTTTTCAAAAGCTATAGTATTATCAATAGTTCCGTTAAGAGTGTTTTCGAATATATTTATATACGAATGTGCCCTAGATACTTCTTCTTTTATTAACGAAGTTTGTACGATAGCCTTTTCACTGATAGGGAATACCCCGTATCCATATCCGTTACTATTGTATAGTATGTACAAAGGTTTTTCTGCTCCTACGGCTTTGGTTATTTGGGTGCTTTTTGACTTACTCGTCACAGGTATTACTATTGTTTTGTCTGCGTAAACTAAGCTAATGTCAAAAGATTGTGGCCAAAACTTATCAGAACCGTCTTCTGCCTTTTGAGTCAACCTTAATAGTTGTATTTTATCATCTTTATCTAAAACTAGAAGTTCTTTAAACATGGGTCTTCCTGTAGAATTAACCCACACATCACTCCATGTTTTTAGGTCGATATCTGTTTTTGCATCTAGAATACTTACTAGTTCGTTCCAGTTTGCATTTCTGTTAGCATAAGTACTTATATATTCTCTAATGCCTTCTTTAAAGTTTTCTTTACCTAATACCAACTCTAACTGGCGCATCATAATAGGTGCTTTGTTATATATTATACTTCCGTACAGAGAGCCTGCATTATCAAGGTTTTCTAGTTTTTGGCGAATAGGATTAGTCCCCTTTGTACGATCTACAGCGTAGGCACTTGGGTAATGTGAGGTTAAAAACTGTAAGTCAAAATTAATATCAGCGAATACAGGTTTTACAATTTTGTCTGCCATAAAGTTTGCGAATACCTCTTTCATCCATACATCGTCGAACCACCTCATAGTTACCAAGTTACCAAACCACATATGTGCAGTTTCGTGGGCTATAAGTTTTGCTCTAGATAATTTACGCGAATCGGTGGCAGTTTTATCCAAAAACAAGCTAGACTCTCGGTATTGTATGGCTCCTGTATGTTCCATTCCTCCGTATTGAAACCCTGGTATTGTTGCGAAATCGAACTTCTGGAACGGAAATTTGTATTTAGTATAGTCCTCCAAAAAGTTTAAAGAAGATTGATGTAGTCCAAAAATATCGGTTATACTATTATCAATTTTCTCTTTATTAGTCTCTCTGTAGAGCATATTCATTGGTGTATCCGTTGCCTTGGATGTTGCTTTTGTAAACTCCCCTGCAACGAAAGAAAACAAATACGTACTCATTTTATCAGATTTCCCAAATTGATAAGTTATAGTTTTATCATTGATTTTTTTTGATTTGATAGGAGCAGCACATAATACTTCCCAGTTTCTTGGAGCTATAATGTTTAAAATATAGTTAGCTTTTATATTTGGCTGATCAAAACAAGGAAACAATGTTCTGGCACGGTCTGGAACTAATAATGTATATAGATAATTAGAATTTCTGTTCAGAGACAACTCACCTGCAGTAAACTCAATTTCTATAATATTTAAGCCTAATTTCAATGATTCTTTAGCTATAATAATATGTTCCTTTTCATATGTAATGGTATTTATTTCCCCATTAACTATTAAATTTTTTAATGCTGATTTTTTGTCTTTAAAGTCTAAATACAACGGATAAGATAAGTCGTTTATAGTAGCCGACAAAACCAGATTAGCGGCTATAGCTTGTTCTTTTTCTTTTGGAATATCGAAAGATAATTCATAAATAACATCTTGCACTTGAGTGCTTCTGTAGTTTGCCATACCTAAAGGAACTCCAGTTTGATTAACAAACGAAGGCTTTTTGGGTGTTATGGTACAAGATACAAAGCAAAGAATTATTATTAATGGTAATAGATATTTCATTGTGATGGTTTTTGTTAGTTTATAGCCTCTTCAAACATAAGTAATTTATTTCAACTAGACATCATTCTATAGTAACGATAGCTGAGCGAAGCCATATGTTTTCTAGCTGATTTTTTTTATGTACTTTTGAATTGTGTAACTACATAATACGTGTAAGGTAAATGCCTTAATGTTTTGTGTTTTAGATATTATTAGTAAGCATAGAACCTAATCCAAATAAGATGAATAAACTAAGTGAAAAAGTAAAAGAAATTATTAATCAAATTCATCCAATATCTGAAAATTCATTTATTCAAATTGAAAACATTTTGAAATTTGAAACTTACAAAAAAGGAGATACCGTGATTCAGAAAAATAGAAATAACAATAAGGAATATTTTGTTTTAAATGGCGTTTGTAAATCATACTTAATAAATTCGGAGGGAGATGAAGTAATTATATCATTCTTTTTAGAAAAATCAATCTTATCTCCACATTCTATCAGAACCTCAAATAATATTTCATATCTATATTTTCAGGCATCAACAGATTTAGAAATTGCAACAATGAACGCTAGTAGTTTTGAGAATTTAATGATAACAAACTCTGAAATTAGGGGTTTTGCCAATGCAGTATTGCAAAATGAATTAATCCTAAAAATTGAAAAAGAAATTGGACTTGCTTCACTTTCGGCAAAAGAAAGATTAATGAAATTTAGAGAACGATATAAAATCTTAGAAAATATAATTCCACATACCGAAATAGCGTCTTACCTAGGCATAACAAACATTTCTTTAAGCCGACTCCGTAGAGATTTAATTAAATAAAATTGCTTTTTATCATTTGTTAATGAATAGCGTATACTCTTAACATAACTTTGTTTCAAAATTAGAATAAACAAATTATGAAGTATTTTACATTGACAAAATTTATAGAAAATAACATTTCAGGAAAAAAGGTTTTGGCACTTTTTATCTTGACCAATATTGTTTATATCTTTATGCTTACTGTTACTATTCCTAAAACAATGGAACACTCTGACGGAATGAAATTGTTAGATATGATGCCAACGGGATATGATTTTAATTATGCAAGTAAATTATTTAGTTCGCTTGGAGAAAATGGACGTGAAACTTATATGACAAACCAAATTCCTGTAGATATGATCTACCCACTACTTTTTGGACTTTCTTACTGTTTGCTTTTGGGATATTTCTTAAAAAAAATAAACAAGCTCAATACGTCATTTTTATATTTATGTCTACTTCCTATAATCGCAGGAATCTCAGATTATTTGGAAAATATTGGAATAATCATAATGCTAAATAGCTACCCATACTTGAAACCTGCTTTAGTAAGTACAACAAATATATTTTCAATTATAAAAAGTATTTCTACAAGTATGTTTTTTATTACCTTGATAATTGTGTTAATATTACTAGGACTTACAATTGTGAATAGAAAAGAAACATTAGAGTAGCCTTATCGCTAGGGGCGCAATTACTACTAAGAGTAAACAAATCACGTGCTTTTTGGTAAAACCTTTTTTTGGAAGCTCGTATATCACTAATATGCTCTAGCAGTTCATCAAAATAATCGGGCCTGCCGTTTGGGTTTTTCAAACGCTCATCGTCCATTACAAAACCTTTTTTAACTAATATTTCATTTGTTTTTACTACATATCAGCGTGTTTAAGGTTGTTTATTGCATTCTAAATTGACGATACTGGTGTTTATTATGTATTTTTGAAAAATATGATTATATATAATAACATTACAAACAATAAAAACAACTAAATATGAATCCTTTTCACCTCGCAATTCCAGTAACAGATTTAGCTAAATGTAGACAATTCTATAAAGAAATATTAGATTGTAAAGAAGGAAGAAGCGATACCAGATGGGTTGATTTTAATTTTTTCGGACATCAACTTGTTATTCATCAAAAACCAGAAACTAATACTATCGAAAAACAAATCACCAATCCCGTTGATGGACACGAAATCCCCGTACCACATTTTGGAGTTGTTCTAGATTGGGACGTATGGGTAGAGTTATCAAATAAATTAAAAGCAAAAAACATCAATTTTGTAATTGAACCATATATCCGTTTCGAAGGAGAGGTAGGCGAACAAGCAACTATGTTTTTTTTAGACCCAGAAAATAATGCTCTAGAGTTTAAAGCATTCAAAAATATAAACCAACTCTTTGAAAAATGATGTTTATGACAAAACGCGAACTGTATTAAATTAGTGTTTCTTATTGTTCATTGTGTTTTAATTCATGTTTATCTAGTATTATTATGTGTTTTTGTAAGAAATTACTATATTTAGGCCATATATACGACATTCGTATACCCTAATGTTAATATAATGAAAACCATCACGAAACATATAATTGCAATCACTCTGACCCTTTCTATATCAGAGCTCTTTGCAAGTCCCCAAATGCCAGATTATATCATTTTTAGGAAGGATACAATTGCAACATATAATCTTATACTTGAACAGTATTTACAAAGCCAAGAGACAACCTATACTGAACATATTTTTGAATTAACATTTAGAGAAGGCTCCTCCTTAAATTGTTGGAGAGGGTATCAAGCAATCTATAAAATAGAAAATGAAAGATTATATCTTGTTGATATTATTAATTGTGGAGAACTCATAAACAGAAAAATAGACAAGAAACAGTCCCTTAAAAAAATCAAATCAATTTTCGGAGAAAAATTTAAGGATGATAAAGTTTACATCGATTGGTTTGAGGGGGATATAAATTTTCCCTTGACAGATGAAGTATTGAGATGGGACGGAGTTTTCTATAAGATATTTAAAAAAGAAAGAGTTGTAAATATCTCAAATGGATTTGTCCATAAAGTTGAAGATGTTGACAACTATATTGACGACCCGAAAAGAATAGATAGACGTAATAAGAATGTAATTTCAGACATATTTTTTAAGGAACTGAAAAAAACAAAATGGAAAAACTTTAATGATTTTGACTGTTCAGAAAAATATCTAGTGACTATAGACGAAAATGGAAATGTATCCAAGGTGAAAATGTTTTACTCGGATGAAGAAATTGAACAATACTACGAAAAGGATGAATTTAGTTTTTGCATAAATAAGATACTTACAGCATTAAAGGATCTGAAATTTGACATAATTAAAAATAAAGGGATACCAATATCAGAAGATATTTACATTGAAATTTGGATAGAAGATAATTGGAAAGTTGAAAATTGGACAAACTGAATAAATAGCACTGCTAATACCGTATATGAAATCATATTGAACTGAGTGAGGATACGCGTTATATACAATCTGTTAGAAGCAACTTGACAGAATAAAATCATCCTAAAATAGACATATCATCATGATTAAAAATATAACTGACCGAACAACAAGAATTGACATTAACACATATGAATAAAAAGGATAAAATCACTTTAATACTAATTATATTGTACTCTTTTGGAGTTACGAAAGCTCAAAATAATTATTTAGAACCTGTTAGTGGCATCTATGATATTTATGATTTTCAGTTTGAATACTACTCAAAAGTAAGAAAAGTATTGTTTAAGGGGTTAACAGATTCTCCAGAGATCAGATTTCAGATTATGCCTTCTTTTACTCCCGAAAATGTATTGGATATTGAGTTTGATATAGAAAAAAACAAATACTATATAGTCTATCATATATGTGAAAAAATGATTTGGTATAATGATGAATTAGATAAAATAAAAGTTTACAAGTATAAATCTGAAATAAACAAAGAGTCTGTTGAACTTATAAAAAGACTATTTGAAATAGCTATATTTCAATCTAGATTTACAGAAAATGATAGAACTGGGATTGATGGAGAAAATTATTATTTTTCAATTTATAAATATGGCATGAAATCAGGAACAGTATGGTCTCCATCTGAAAAAACTAATATGAGAAAGCTAGTTGATATTGGGCTAAATATGATTGAATTGGTTAAGCATAAAGATTCGATAGTTAAGATTGAGAATAAGCTACAGGACAAAATAGAAGCACTAATCAATTCGTTGAAAAACAAAAATGTAATGCTTTATAAATAGTATTGAATAAAATAAAAAAACAAGATATCTAATCTTATTTTAACTTCCTTATATTATTGTTATTCAATAGAGAACGCATCTGATTAATCGCTATCTGGTTGAGTTGTAAAAGTCTTTCGTTTTGCTCTAGACCTTGTCTTATGAGTACAGCATTTATACTTTCTATATTAGAGAGGACTACTAATTGCTCCAAACTAGCTCTGTCTCTCAAGTTTTCTTTAGTGTTAGGGTTTTCATGTTTAAAATTAGAAGCAGTTAAGCCAAACAGAGCCATATTTAACATGTCTGCTTCCGTAGCATAAATAATTGCTTTTTGTTTATTTGATATCTTTTCAGGAATTAATTGTTCTTTAATAGCATCGGTATGTATGGTGTAGTTCACCTTAGCTAGAGTTCTTTGTAGATTCCAATCTAGCTTTAGACGTTCGTTTTCATCTTCTTTGAGCCTTTGAAATTCTTTTATTAACTCAAGTTTCGCACCCTTAATAAATAAAGGTTTACCTGATTTTTCAGCATAAAAAAAAGCATGTAATCTCAGGTAAACCCTTGATTTAATTGTATTTTAGTAGAACCAACAACAAAATACAAAACATGCTTAAT
>JABSPL010000107.1 GCA_013215105.1 Flavobacteriaceae bacterium | reverse complement strand
TTTGTAGACGAAAAAACATCTAGCATAGAGTCTGTATTAGGGTTATCGGTACCTATACCAACCTGTGAAAATCCTATAAAATTAAATAATAATAGCCCGAGTAGTAGTAGTTTTCTTTTCATTTTACGTTTTTTTTAGTTTTTCTGATAAGTATATAATTACTGCTTATAATCAAATACTATTCATTATCAATGATCTAAGGTAATTAATATTTATATATATACCAAAAATAGCAAACAATTTAAGCACAAGTAGTCACATGGTTATTGCGAGGGAATCAATAAAAAAAACACTTTGTAATATTATTTTATATAAGTTAATCTAAAACTACTTATCTATTCATCTTATGACATATTGGTTTGTCTTAACATATATCCAAAACATTTTGGTATACTAATGTTAAAATTATTTTTTTTATAACCTCCTCCCTTATATAACTAATATCGTCTGTATAACTATGATTCGAATTATCTAGAAACAATCCCAGACCTATAAAAATAAGACCCCACTTAACTTTACTTATTTTTTTCATTCTTCATGTTTTTAAATTGTCATACTAAAAAATACACAAAAACAATAAACCCTGATATCACAGAGGCACTTACCAAAAACGAAACCCTCTTAGAATATTTCTCAGCATTCACGTAATCGTTTTTAGACAAAAGCTCATCTACTTTACTAGAATTATAATAAGCCATAAGCCCCATAAACCAACATATAATTAAACTTATAATTACTCCTGTTTTGTGTTTTTTATTGATTTTATATTCTTATTTATTTACTCTAACCTACCTCTCTTAGGCTCTCTAATCTTAGTATATATTAGGTACAAAAACATTCCCCTTAAAGCCAAACCACACAACAAAGATATTATTCCCCAGGTATCTAAACCCATTACACTATAACTATACCCTTCTTTGAAGTATCTAATTATAAAATTGACAAACTTCAATACTTCAAACACTAAGTATACATTTTTATAATAACTCTCACAGATACATTCAAACACCAACTTCACCTCTTCTTCCTCCAAAAAGGCAGTACATAGTCTATCAAAACCAATAAAACTAAACAGGCATAGAGTATAATTCTCCTATACGGAAACTCTACATGTAGAAATGATAAAACGACCATTAAAAGGAAAATAGCAGTTACGATATGTTTAAATTTTATTTTTTTGAATATCATTTTATAAATGTTTTTTTATTAATTGTTTGCTTTTCCTTCTAAAACCTACCCCTTAGATTCTTCAAATATATAATATACCATATATAAAAACATCGGACTCAAAGTAAAATGATATAACAACGATACTGTTTTTGACACATCCTAAACTAGGATACTATAATTAATATCTTTTTCAAAACACATAACTATAAAATCTACAAACGCAATTAAACATACGTGCCTCATTGATTTTTAAAACTTCAAACTAAATATTTTTTATAAAGGTTTCTTTTTTTGTTGTGTTTAATTATTTACCATCCATCTAATTCCATACATACATGAAGCCACGTACAGCTTCATTTCTATCTAAAGTTAAAGGATATAATATTACTATACCAACCAAAGTTTGTAAAGTAGTATATTTAATAAATAATCAAGTTAAAAATATAGAGGAATAAGGCTGTTTTGATACGTATTGAGCATAAAAACTAAATAAAGTATTTTAAAAAAAAGTAAAGTATATATCTGATAACGCTTCGCAACGGTCTTTATTTATGGAGCCTAATTTAAATCCCGTATGATATTTTCCGATTAATTAAGGATAATTAATTTACGTATCTACTTAACTATGAGTATATTGCGGAAAAACCGTAAAACAAAGCTATCATGAAGAAGTATAATAATATTATCAAAATTATCATTTTAATTACTTGCTTTTTTTTAATATCTGAATGTAAAAACAAAGATGATAGTCTAGAGAAAGAATATGATCTAATAACAGAAATAAGTATAGGAAAAGAAGAGACAGTGAATATTTTCAAAGAGACTATTGAAGATATAATTACATTTTATATTCAAGTACCCAAAAACAGCAAAATAAAAGATGTATATCCTAAATGGAATGTAGATAAAGAGGTTAAAAGCACACCTCCTTCTGGAGTACACTTGAATTTTGATGATTTGAATAATGTAGATGTGAAAATCACTTTTCCTAATGAAACTATTCAAAAATTTAGAATTAAAACTGAGATTATGGATATTTCTAATTTTAGATTAAATAATAATAACCTAGAAATAAACCAATATAATGATGTTATTAATATAATAAGCAAAAATGAAATTTCGGATAATATAACTATAAAACCATCATGGGATTTGCCAAAGGGAGCTGTAAGCGAACCAAAATCAGGAGTTAATATGAATTTAGAGAAAGGAGATGAACTCATTATTAAAATAACATTTCTCAATAATGAAATTATTACATATAAGATAAAAGTCTTATCTTCATTTGTAGAAATAAAAACGTTTAGCATAAATGGCAATTCAGGCGTGATAGACAACATAAATAAGACTATTACTGTAACTGGTGATTTCTTAAATGGAGTAACCAATCTTAGTCCTGATATTACTATTTCGGCAGAAGCGAGTATAAGTCCTAATACGGGAGTTTCTAAAAATTTCACTAGTCCTATAACATACACTGTAACAGCAGAAGATGGTAGTCCAGTAAGCTATACCGTTAATGTAGTTGTTAATCCTCTTATATCGTCCGATAAACAGATTAACACGTTTAGCATAAATGGCAATTCAGGCGTGATAGATAACATAAATAAGACTATAACTGTAACTGGTGATTTCTTAAATGGGGTAACTAATCTTAGTCCTAATATTACGATTTCGGCAGAAGCGAATATAAGTCCTAATACGGGAGTTTCTAAAAATTTCACTAGTTCTATAATATACACTGTAACAGCAGAAGATGGTAGCCAAGTAGACTATACAGTTAATGTAGTTGTTAATCCTCCGGTATTAAGTTTAATGATTGATAATATACAAACTGGAAACATCTCTGGTAAAGAAATTACAGATTTCACATTAGCTTCTAACGGAGCTGATGTGATGTTACTCTTTTCGGTGGATTCTGAATATAAGGTATATGCTGTAGATATTAAAGATAATAACTCTGTAGACGCCCCTGGTAATACAATCAGTGGTAATGTCAATAATATTAAATCTAATATTGAGGCTTTATTAGGATGGACAAATGCCTCTGTTAAAAACATAGAAGTGAATCCAATTTCAAAAGCTATATATATGCTAGTTTGGAGTCAAGAATGGAACTCTACTAATTCTGCTATTCTAAAAATAACAAATTCAGGGAACACCATTTCTGTATTAGCCTTAAACAATATAGAATATGTTTCGTTTTCTGTGTTTTCTGTTAATATGAGAGTTAGTGATATGACCTTTGGAGATAACAAACTATTTGTATCTTCTAGAGATTATTCAGGAGATAATGAATTAGCTTATTTTGAATTACCATTTACTCATAATATGACATCTACAAAACAAAAAACAGCTATGTTTAAAAGTAATTGGGACAGAATATACCATACAGATGCTCCTTTAGATTTATTATGTTATACTGAAACCACTAATGGAGGCAAAAGAATTATGGGGCAAACAATGTGTGTTCCCTCTTTCTCTATACCTATTCAAGATATAACAGGATTAGGGACTCTTAATGTTATAGAATATTTTAGGTTTGGGGGAGGTATTCCTAATAAAGTAATAAGCACAAGTACAGGAGGTAAAACATATATGTTTTCATTATATAACTATACTATATATAGAATAGGTGAAAAATATATTGATGGAAGTATTCTAAATTTTTCAAAATTAAACGAAAACAGTACAAACCTTTCGTCAGGTGTTTTTCCAGAAGAAGAGGTAAAATTATACATTACACCTTCAGGATATACAATGATGTCTAACTACAACAATACATCCATTTTAGTTTTAGACAGTAACGATGTCTTAAGTCTGCTACAATTATAATATTAAATAAAATTAGCTATTATGAAATTAACATATATTATCATTTTTTTAAGTGTTTTATCTTGTGATATTAAGACTACTGAAGGAGATATTTCAATAGACAATACAGATAACTTACGTCCTATTATTAGAGTAACTTTATCTGAAAATTTTATATCTGAAAAATTCAAGGATAAAACAAATGTTTCTTTAGAAGAGGGGCAAGGAATATTATTTTTATATAAATTAAATAAAAACATATCAAATAATATAAAAGTATTTGGCAGATATTTTTTTGATGAAAATGTTCTCAATTATGTTCCCATATACAAATTAGGAAATGATTTAGAGTTCGAGGTAGCAACCCATTTAGAATTTAAAGTAAATAAATTACGCTTTAAAACACCAAAACTAGTTATACCTAAGGAAAGATCAAAAGTAATAGCTGTTTACCCTTCACAATATAGGGTTCCGTATAACATATTATCCTTTCAATTTTTATTTTCTATAGATATGAAGCAGACTAAAGAAGTAGATTATTCTATAAAAATATACGAAGGTAATAAAGAAATTATGTGGAATGAAAAAAGAATAACTTGGATTTCTCCTGGTCATATAGCTATATCTGTTCACCCTACTGGCTTAATTAGAGGAGGGCATAACCCAAGAAGTAAAGTGCGTCCTGCTTTTTTTAAAGATAAGAAATACAGCATTGTAATTACTGATAGTTTGTATGATAAATACGGAAGAAAACTGTACAAAGAATACAAAAAAGTTTTTCTAGCTACCGCTATAGATTTAATCCCTCCTAAATTACTTAGAAGTAAAATAATAAAAACAACCGATAAAGAAGTTATAGAAATTACATTCTCAGAAACAATGGATTATGCCTCTTTAATTTTAGGCACTAAAGTTTATGATGAAAATAAAAAAATAATAAAAGGCAAAGTTAAGCCTACAAACGAAGGATGTATTTGGTTATTTGTACCAGATGATAAATTATACAATAATAACTATAATCTGGCCTTAGATAGAAGAGTTATAGATTTAGCTAACAATAAGGTTGTAGTTGATAGTTATTTAAAGGAATAATAACACCAAACATATTGAAAATAAAAGAATATTTATTTTTTTTAATAGATAGAATTAATTCAGTATCAGACAACCCGTCAGGAGCTTAAAGTGTCAGATAGGAGCATTTTTTAAGGTTAAAAACAATATAGTCTCTCTTTTCAACTTTTAAAAACATTCTTTTTAGTATAAAAAAATTCATAAAAACAGAGTATTATTGCTAAAAATAATACTGAAATATAATTAGGAAAGGAAGTGTTTCTATGAAATTCGCTAAATAATTCTCAAAAAGTATTTTTAAATGGATTATGCTCTATTGATATCGTTTTATATAAACCCATTATATTTCTATAAAACACATTTATTACTAAGGTTATAGTTAATGGTGAAAAATAATAAGCTAGTCTTTTGCTATATATTTACTATTCATAGTATACTCTTTGAAATTAATACTTTCCACATTGCTCTGTTTTACTTTCTCTGCCAAGCAAACCATCTTTGAAATGCTCCCAGTCAGAGAAAATAACACTCGATATGACAAATATCAATACCGATACTACTGCTAAAATTGTAATTTTAGTTTTTATGGTTTTTTTTTAGAATTCATAAGTGAGCATATAGATAGTTCATTAATATTCCAAATGCTAGATATATGGATACATAAATAGTTAAAGCTATAATTTTATTTCTTCTATTCAATAAATTAGTTAAATAGGGTTTGCTGAGAAACTAACAGAATTAACTTATCTAAATTTTAGATTTCGGCATAATTCCAAATATTATATCTCCTTACGTAATATTTTATTCTAAAAATATTATTAAGAGTAAATTCAATCTTCAGAAAGCATT
>JABSPL010000106.1 GCA_013215105.1 Flavobacteriaceae bacterium | reverse complement strand
TTCGAATGCTTTTTCTACAGAATCGTACTTATCCATACAGTTGGCCAAAACCAAAGCACTTTCTATAGCCTGACAAGCTCCCTGTCCCAAATTGGGCGTTGTAGCATGTGCCGAATCGCCAAGTAAACAGATATTGCCACTATGCCAAGTAAGTATAGGTTTTAGGTCGGCTATTATATTGGTTAATATACTTTCTTTGGGAGTGTTTTTTATAAGTTTAGCCACCAAAGGATGAAAATCTGAATATAGTTCAGTCAATTCCACATTCTTATATTCCTGCTGATAATCGTTTTTGTAGTTGGCTAATGCGTACCAGTAATATTCATTAGAACCTATAGCAACAAAACCAAAACGCTTGCCTTTGCCCCAAAGTTCGTTTAGCTCTATTTGATATTTCTGGTCTAGATCCATTTTTACTATACCTCTCCAACAAACCTGCTTAGCTATTCTTAAGCTAGTATTATCAAAAACCGATTTCCTAACGGCAGAATTAATTCCGTCGGCACCTATCAAAACCTCGGCTAGGTGATTGGTTCCGTCTTCGAACTGTATTTCGGTATTTTTTCCTTGTCTATTTATCGATTTCACTTTTTTATCAAGATGTATATTAACGTCTGACAATTGACTTAATAGTATCTCATGCAATGTAGTTCTATGGATAGCTACCGATTTTACCTTGTGCTTTTCTTCGTAATGTTTCAAATTAATTCCCGACAATACATTGAGTTTTTCATCGGTTATATTCATAGTGTCATTATGACTTCCTGCATTGAGTATAGTCTCGTAGAGCCCTAAGCGCTTGTATACTTGCATTGCATTTGTAGCTAAGTTTATACCTGCTCCCGCTTCAGAAAACACAGGTGAAGCTTCGAATATTTCTACGTCAAATCCTTTTTGCTTCAATGCTATAGCAGTGGTCAGCCCCCCTATTCCTGCTCCTATTATAGTTGTTTTCATTATTTTTTGTTTTTTATTAAACTGATAGTGTAGCCCGTAAACGCAATACCTGTTAAGACAATAGGTACTACAAAAAAGTATCTGATAGACAAAAGCAGACTAGCAAAACAAACAATACTGTTCAAAACCAAAATATTGGTAGGTAAACCAGATTCTTTATTGTTTTTGGATATAAGAATATTCAATAAGCCGTAACCAAAAAGCAACAATCCCATCATAAGACTATAACCTTGGTGAAAGGAGAAAATATTAGTTTCTGTACCTAGTATTTCTATAGTAAATTCTTTCATTTTCAATAGGAAATCGTTTTGTGCTTCTGTTTTAGGACTTGTAAGGTCAGTTATAGTATGACCTATTCCTACAAATATCAATGCCGAACTGGCAATATTACTCATTGTTTTCATAATGTTTTATCTTGTTAGGTCAAAGGTACTAATAAAAACAACAATTAGGTCGATAGTACTATTTATTTTATATTTGCTTTATGAAAGACACTAAAGAAATAATTATAAATACTGCTTTGAAATTATTTAATACCGAAGGTTTATCGAAGGTCACTCTTAGGACTATTGCTAACAAAATGGGAATAAGCCAAGGTAATTTGAATTATCATTTCAAAAAAAGAGACGATATAATAGAAGCTCTATATTTTGATTTGGTTGGTAGTATTAGCGGAAAGATGGCTTCTGGTCAGAATGAAAACATAGACTTAAAGTCTTTGTTAAGCACATCGACCATGATAATGGAGAGCTTTTATGACTACAGATTTTTTATGCTCGATTTCTCTCAGGTAATGCGAGAAAACTCTAAAATAAAAAAGCATCATGCAGAATTAATGGTAGTAAGAGAAAAGCAATTTATTAATATGATAGACATCTTAATATCCGATAATATAATACGTAAGCAAGTATTACCTAGCGAGTACATATTTCTATACAAACGCCTCCAGATAATAAGTGATTTCTGGATTTCCTCGATGCTAATAAATACCTCTACTTTAAATAAAAGTATGATTTCGGAATATTCTCAGAATATCAATCAATCTATTTATCCGTATTTGACAAGTAAAGGAGAGGAAGAGTATCGTGAGTTGACTGATTAATTTAAGTAATAGTTTCAGCTAAGTGATTCACAAAAAGGTGTTATTATTATTATTATTATTTCAGAGCTTACCATGGAGGTGATTTTTGTTTTATTTCTTTCTCTTTGAGAACAAATACACTCCATAACAAAAAAGAGTAAAAGAAAAACAACGAGCAAATAACAAAACTGATGTATCGGCTTCAGTAAACTTGAAAGATAAGTAAACAACAAATACACCGAAAATCACAAATCCGACAGCCCATAGAGTCAAATTATTATTTCGCCATTTCTTATCTGCTTTTCTGTCGTATTTTAAACCTCTAATTAACTTATTCTTCAGTTCATCATAATTATCATAACTTATAGATGAAATTGTATACCTTGTTTTTTCTCCAATTAAGGTTAAATCTTTCCATTTCATATACCCCGTTTCATACTTCCGTTTTGCATTTTCTTTTTCTATTTCGGTATATGATTTGAATTCTGACAGTAGAATAGTTTTTTTGGTAAATCCTGTTAGAGATTTGAAAGTTAATTCCCCTTTAGAAACAAATAGAACATCATAATTGAACACCCAATAGATGGAAAAAATTCCTAGTAACAGAAACCCAACACCTAACATCAAAAAGAAAGTTTCTCCGTCTGATTTTGACAACAAGTTAACGCCTAAAAGTGAAACTATTATTCCACCAATTATTAATGTAAATATTGTATGCAAATTAGTTTTAGACTTTACTTCTTTTTTACTTGTAGTTTTTTTTCTTCCTTTCATTATTTAATTTTATCCTGTAAATATAATCATTTAACCTAAAAAAAAAAGTATTTGTAAATGATTTCAAAAAAACACCCATTCTCCACAGTTCTAAGAACCACAGAAAAATGAGTGTATAATTTCCTCATTTATAAACAAAAGTAACTTTTTAGCCTGCTACTCTATCTCTATCCTTTTTACTTCTGTTAAATCTGTACACCAAAGTAGTAGACAATATCGATGTACATGAGTTTTTTACTTTTAAAAATGGATATGGGACACCTATATTTGGGCAAAGAGATGTTGTGATATAAGAAGTTTTTTCTATTAATTACCAGTGAAATGTATATCACATCAAAAAGAAACAATACATCTAAAAAACCACCGAAACTATCTAGTCAGCTTCGGTGGTTTTTTTATTTTAAAATCTCCTTTTTATATAACATTTAACTCCTTAGCTACTTTGGTAAATGCAGCTATAGCTTTGTCCAAATGCTCTTTGCTATGTGCTGCCGAAAGCTGAACTCTTATTCTAGCTTTACCTTTTGGCACTACTGGGAAGAAGAACCCTATCACATAAATTCCTTCATCTAACAGTTTAGCAGCCATGGTTTGTGCTAATTTAGCATCATAAAGCATTACAGGCACTATTGCCGAGTCTCCGTTTACTATATCTATTCCAGCATCTAACATTCCTTTTTTGAAATAATTAGTGTTTTCTTCTAGTCTATCTCTAAGCGATGTGTCTTTTTTAAGCATATCAAATACCTTAATTGACGCACCAACTATAGCGGGAGCTAGTGAGTTAGAGAACAAATACGGTCTAGATCGTTGTCTTAATATTTCAACTATTTCTTTTTTACCAGTAGTATAACCTCCCATAGCACCACCAAGAGCTTTCCCGAAAGTTCCAGTAATTATATCAATCCTACCCATCACGTTTTTAAGTTCCATAGTCCCAATACCCGTTTTACCTATAAAACCAGCAGCGTGACATTCATCGACCATAACTAATGCATCGTATTTGTCGGCTAAGTCACATATAAGGTCTAGTTTGGCAACTATTCCGTCCATAGAGAAAACTCCGTCGGTAACTATTATTTTAAACCTGTGTTCGTTTTTATTAGCTTCAATCAATTGCTTTTCTAGGTCAGCCATATCGTTATTAGCATACCTATATCTTGCCGATTTACAAAGTCTAACACCATCTATAATAGAAGCATGGTTAAGCGAGTCGGAAATAATAGCATCTTCTTTGGTAAGTAATGGTTCAAAAACTCCTCCATTAGCATCAAAGGCAGCAGCATATAATATAGTATCTTCAGTTTGGTAGAAATCAGCAACTTTTTGCTCTAGCTTTTTGTGAATATCTTGAGTACCACAGATAAACCTAACCGACGACATACCAAAACCATGAGTATCCATAGTGTCTTTGGCTGCTTGTATCACTTCCTTATTATTAGAAAGACCTAAATAGTTGTTAGCACAAAAGTTTATAACCTCTTTACCTGAGTCTAGCTTTATAACAGCATCTTGCGAGCTAGTTATTATCCTTTCGCTTTTGTAAAGTCCCTCTTCTTTTATATTGTTTATCTCCTGTTGTAGGTGATGTTTTATTTTATTGTACATAATATAAGTTTTTGGTGTAAAATTAGTTTATTTTTGCCTATTCAAAATGTTATTATTTAAATAATAGCTATTATATTTCGAAATGAAAACTGTTAATTAATTAGCCTCATATTAGATAAGTAATATCCGTTTAATATTGAAACTATAAGTTTTACAATTATTATTTCATTTCGAAAACAATTAACATAAAACATATATGTCAGAAAATATCGATTTACAACAGAAGTGGAATTCTATAATAGAATTTTTTAAAAAAGAATTTACCGAAGGGGATGATATAAATATAGATGGTATTTTATATATTATAGGAGTACAAGAACTAGGTAACCTAGGAGTCAAATTCAAAAAAGACGACAAAATAAACCTAATGCACATAGCCATATGTACGATACTAGAGCCTTATGGTTATTACGAATATACTCATAGAGACTCTGATGGTTGGCCTCACTTCGAAATACTTGCCGAGTTACCAAGCCTAAAAGCAGGAGAGCAATCGGTACTAATCAAGCAAGCGATTATCAAGTATTTCGAAAAAGCACAGGTTATATAATACTCTCCTTAAGGCATTCTACCAGTGCTCCTAAAGAGTTTTTAGAGTTTGTTTTAATGAAAATATTTTTCTTGTGACTTTTTACTGTTTCAGTAGAAATAAAAAGTTCATTAGCTATTTCTTTAGAGCTATATCCTTTGGCCAGAAGGTTTAATATATTCATTTCTCTGGAAGAGAACTCTAAAGGCTTTATAACTTTTTGTTTCAAATCTAAAGTCGGATTTATTCTTATTGTTTTATTCGTTTTATTATTAGAAATAGAAAGGTATGTAAAGCTTAGAACACTATATTTTTTCATATTTCTATTTATAGTCAAGTAATAGTCTTTTCCATCTTTAGGGTTTTTGTATATCATATCTTGATTTAGATAAAGACCTGTTTCTCCGTTATATTCTTTAAGCCTGTACATATAACTAAATGAGTAATCGTATTTCTCTTTATCCTTCAGAAAGAATAGAATATTAGAGAAGCAACTATGAAGATGATCTATATAATGGTCACTCATAGCTTCAAAAGAGCTTCCTTCATAGGTTCTTTCTTGGTCTTCCATTTCAAATACTTTCTCTATTTTATTATTCATATAAATAATATCCATTGTTTCTATATCTCTAAATATATAACTTGTTTCTAATGGAGAGAATACAGAATTACTATAATCGTTTATCAAATCAATTTCATATATCTGATTGTATTTTTTAGAGTTAGGGGGATATGCAAAAAACATCTTCAAGAAATCATCTTTATCTGCAATTTTTCTATAATCCATATTATTCTTTTATAAAACGTTTTAATGCCATTATTGAACCTAAGTGTATTCCTTCGTGAAAAATAAGGAAGTTGAGAGCTATATCTATAGATATTAATTCTACACCTACAGAAGTAGTGTAGGCTTTGTATTTAGTAAATAATCCTTTGTGATAATCTTCTTGAGTTTCGGTTATTGTAGATATAAATTCTTCTTTTATTTTTAATATCTCCTCTTCTTTAACAAAAGCATCAGGTTTAGTTCCTTTCATATAACTAGATACCCAGTTATCAGATACTTTTATCTTGTTTCCTGAAAGTTTATAACACAATAACTGCTGAGTAACCGTAAGGTGAGCTATATTCCATATTATATTATTATTGAATCCTTCTGGTATTTCGTTTAATTGTTTGACTGATAGTTTGTTTATCATCATTAGCATAGATTTTCTTTGCGTGATGAAATTCTTAAAAAATATATCCATTATTAGTTGGTTTTGTTAATTGAATCGCTTTAATTACCTTGCAGATTTACTCTATAAAAGTACCTATTTTAGCCAAATAATCAAACTAAAACTAATGAAAATGACAAATACTATAATACATTCCTCTACTTGTACTACTTGCAAAAGAATATTAAAAGAATTTGAAACCAAAAACCCTATATTTATAGATATAAAAAAAAATCCTTTAGATGAAAACCAACTAAAAGATATATCTGAAAAAGTAGGGTCTTACAAAATACTTTTTAATAAAAGAGCCAAAAAAGTAAAAGACCTAGAGCTGGAAGAAGATAATATGAACGACAATGATTATAAAAATATCTTACTTTTGGATTATACTTTTATAAAAAGACCTATATTTATATTTGAAGATAAAATATTTATAGGAAACGATAAAAAAACTTTAGGAGAACTCGAAGAATATTTAAAATAGAAAGACATGGATAAAATAAAACTAAGAAGCATCAAAGTATATGCTTATCACGGATGTTTAATAGAAGAAGGTAAAATAGGGTCAGACTACACGGTAGACATTAGCGTAAAAGCAGATCTGAAAAAACCATCTAAAACCGACCAGTTATCTGACACGGTAGACTATGTGCTATTAAACAATATAGTCAAGCAAGAGATGGCTATAAGAGCCAATTTGTTAGAAGAAGTATGCCAAAGAATAGTAACAAGGGTGATGAACGAGTCTGATATGGTACAAAAAGTAAAAGTATCAGTCTCTAAAATAAACCCACCTATAGGTGGAGATGTATCCCGAGTAAGCGTTATAATGTCCAAAAAACGATAAAAACACATTAAAGACTATATATCATATATTGAAACCCGATAAATGTCCGAAAAGCGACAAAATATAAGTCGCTTATTTGGAAAACGGATTATAAATATATTTGAAATGTCCTAAAAAAAACTCAATGATGACTATTAAAAACAAGATAACATGGCTAGTAAGGTCATATAAAGAGTTGTCTGCAACCGAATTGTACAATTTACTAAGACTCCGATCCGAAGTTTTTGTAGTAGAACAAGACTGTGTATATCAGGATATAGATGGTAAAGACGACAAAGCCATACATATAATGGGAATCTACAACGACGAACTGGTTGCTTATTCACGTGTTTTCGGTCCTAATGATTATTTTGAAAAAACCAGTATTGGTAGAGTGATAACATCAGATAAACTGAGAGGTACGGGAGCAGGTCATGTTTTGATAGAAGAGTCTATCAAAGCTGTTAATAAATATTTCTTGGAGGTAGAAATAGAAATTTCGGCTCAAGCTCATTTGGAGAAGTTTTATAATCATCATGGATTTAAAGCTTTCGGAGAAGGATATCTGGAAGATGGTATTCCTCATATTAGAATGCTGAGGTCTGTTTAAGTATTATGATTAGCATTGTTATAAAAGATAACAATGCTAACTATTTTATAAGAGGGAATCACAGTCATACGAATCAATAATATAGAAAAGACACTGAGAAATCGGTGTTTTTTTATTTAAGAGCCAAGGAAACGGAAATCTTGCCAACTTTCCGTATACTTAAAGTTTTATCATACCCCTGCAAAAAAGCCTCCTCGCTATAAATAACGAAAAGGCTTTTTACTTATTACAAGAGTCTACTTTCTACAAAGTACCTCTGTTCTCTTGTTCTCTTTCTATTGCTTCAAAAAGAGCTTTAAAGTTCCCTTTACCAAATGAAACAGCTCCTTTTCTTTGTATTATTTCGAAAAACAAAGTAGGTCTGTCGGTTACTGGCTTAGTGAATATCTGTAACAAATAACCTTCGTCGTCTCTGTCTATTAGTATTCCTAATTTCTTTAAAGGCTCTAAGTCTTCATCTATATCTCCAACTCTTTCTAATACATTGTCGTAATAGCTACTAGGAACATATAAAAACTCTACCCCTCGCTCGGTAAGTTGAGTTACAGTATCTATTATATTGTTAGTGGCAACTGCTACGTGTTGAATTCCTGCTCCGTTATTAAAATCTAAATATTCTTCTATTTGCGATTTCTTTTTACCTGCTGCAGGTTCGTTTATAGGGTATTTGATACGTCCGTTTCCGTTAGTCATCACTTTACTCATAAGAGCAGTGTACTCGGTAGATATGTCTTTATCGTCAAAAGATACCAGTTGAGCAAAGCCCATTACATTTTTGTAAAAATCGCCCCAAACGTTCATCTGATCCCAGTCTACATTACCAACCATGTGGTCTATATAGGTAAGCCCTACATCGCTAGGGTTGAAGTTAGAATCCCATTTTCGGTAAGTTGGTAAGAATACTCCTTTGTAGTTTTTTCTCTCTACAAATATATGTACAGTGTCACCATAAGTATGGATTCCTGCTCTTACTACTCACCGTGTTCATCCTTTTCTGTTCTCGGTTCAAAATAAGATTTAGCTCCACGTTTAGTAGTTTCTTCCCACGATTTTGCAGCATCATCGACCCATATAGCTACTACCTTTACGGCGTCTCCATGTTTTATTAAGTGGTCGTTAAGCTCACTGTCTTTGTTCATAGGAGTAGTAAATACTAGCTTTATTTTGTCTTGTACCAAAACATAAGAAGTAAATTCTTTGTTTCCTGTTTCCATTCCCGAATAAGCTAGTGATTGAAAACCAAAAGCCGATTTGTAAAAATAAGCAGCCTGCTTTGCATTACCTACTATAAATTCTACGTAATCAGTACCATTAAGAGGTAGAAAATCTTCTGCTTCTGAGAATATTTTCTCTAAACCGTAAGCTACGTTTTTTATGTTTTTTAAGTCTTTAGCCATAATATTATTTTTTTAAATTAGTTTTCCACGATTTGTAATAGTCATCTACCTGCAAGTCCATAGCGTCTTGAGTTATCATCATAGGAGCAAATGGGTCTATCATCACCGCTAATTCTTTAGTTTCTTTTTTACCAACACTTCTTTCTATGGCACCAGGATGAGGTCCGTGAGGTACGCCACCAGGGTGAAGAGTTAATTGACCTTTTTCTATATCGTTTCGGCTCATAAAATCGCCATCGACATAATAAAGTATTTCCTCGCTATCAACATTACTATGATGATAAGGAGCAGGGATAGATTTTGGATGATAATCGTAAAGCCTAGGCACAAACGAGCATACTACAAATCCAGGAGCTTCCCAAGTTTGGTGTATCGGTGGTGGTTGATGAATACGCCCAGTAATAGGTTCGAAATCGTGTATAGAAAAAGCGTAAGGGTAGTTGAAACCATCCCAACCAACTACATCGAAAGGATGATTGTTGTAGATATACTCCCACATAACGCCTTGCTTTTTTATTTTTATCTTAAATTCTCCTTTCTCGTCGTGAGTTTCTAAGTCTTGTGGCACTCTTATATCTCTTTCGCAAAAAGGAGAATGTTCCAGTAATTGCCCGAAGTTATTTCTATATCTGTTAGGAGTAGTTATCTGCCCGAACGACTCTACAAAAAGCAATCTGTTTTGGGTAGTATCGAAGTCTATAGTATAAATAGTTCCTTTAGGGATAATCAAATAATCACCATAAGCAAATTTCAAATTACCATAATTGGTTCTAAGAGTCCCAGACCCTACATGTACAAAAAGCATTTCGTCAGCATCTGCGTTTTTGTAGAAATAATCTTTAGAGAAAGTTGTAGGAGCTGCTAGTCCTATTTCTAAGTCTTTGTTTACAAAAAGAGTTTTTCGGCTATTTATATAATCGTCTTCTGGTTTCAATGAAAATCCTTTGAAACTAAGGGCTTTCATGTTTTTTTCTATAGCTATTTTAGGAGCTACAGAACCTAAGTTTTTTATTTCGTTGACTACCGTAGGAGGGTATATATGATAAAGTAAAGACGAATTACCAGAAAAACCAGCGGTTCCGAACAATTCTTCTTGGTAAATACCTCCATCAGGTTTTTCGAATGTAGTGTGTCTTTTGGGTGGTATTTTACCCAAACTATGATATCTGGACATAGATTTAGTTTTTTAAAAGTTAATAATATAAACAATTCGGCTTTAGTAAGACCGAAAACTATAATATAAAGACTGTTTTTAATAGGCTTTATTAAGAAAATTATACAAGCACACTATTCTGGATTTCTTTTTATCAGGAAATTCAGGTGGTCATATAGACCTATATATGTATGTCGGTTTTTTTTTTTCACTTCTAAAAAATAATATAAGAATTTTAGTTTTTACTTATATCAATCACTTCTTTTATTTGCGGAACATATCTTTTTATGGTTGTTTCCACTCCATTTTGTAAAGTCATATGATTTATATTACAACTAACACAAGCTCCTTCTAGTCTTACTTTAACCACGTCATCTTCTATAGAAACCAAAGATATATTACCTCCGTCCGAAATAAGAAATGGTCTTATTTCTTCTAAGGCCCTTTCTACTGCTTGTATTATTTCTTCATTGTTCATGGTGATTTGTTTTGCGTTTTGTTGAGGATAAAATTACATATTTTATTACTTATAACCTAAGATTGGATGTGTCTAAAAATAATATAGAAATTAATGGCATTATATAGGTAGTTCAGGTGAGACTTATATAGGAAACCATTTAAATAAATAGTGTCTATGTAAAATACAGAGTGTAGCCTAATTTTAGACATTCTAATATAAGCTATATCAAACAGCTTAAAATATTTTTGAATGAAATGTCTTTTCAGTTCCTTAATCAATACTACTAGAACATATCCAATCTATATTACCTATTGCTTTTGATATAGACCAAAAATATTAGTAGTATCTGTCATAAAAATGATTAAAAAAGAGTAAATCAAAGAGTTAAATTTATTTCTAATATAAAACCAAAACCTCTATAAAGACATTTGTAAAAATAAAGATTACCAAAATAAATTGTTTTTTAGAACAAATGTTTGATATTCCAATTAAATATATACTAACTACCTATTTTATGATATGTGCCTTTTTTTTAATGAAAAAACCAACCTAATTGATTAATAATTGTTAAATTGCTATAGTGATTGTTAGAGTAACAGTCGTTTAATAAAACAATAATTAATATGAAAAATGCAATTAACTGGTTTGAGATACCTGTGAGAAATCTTAAGAGGTCAAAAAAATTCTATGAAACAATCTTAGGAGAAGATATGGAATTAGTAAATGAAATGGGTATGAAATCAGCTTTCTTTCCTGCGGAATTGAAGCAAGGAGGAATAGCAGGTTGTATAACCGAAGGAAAAGGATATAAGCCATCGACAAGTGGTTCTTTGGTTTATCTGAACGGAGGTAAAGACCTTAGTACAACTTTGTCTAAAGTCGTTAAAGCAGGAGGAAAGATAGTGTTACCTAAAACTTCTATAGGTAAAAATGGATTTATGGCCCATTTTACAGATGTTGAAGGTAATAAAGTAGGTATTCATTCTAGTAATTAGAAGTAAGGTTTTTTTTTCAATCAAGAGGATTCACTTAACAGTGAGTCCTTTTTTTGTGCTTACTATTATTGTTTAAGCTCATCCATAACTTTAAGCAATATATCACATCCTTTTATTATTTCGTCTTCGCTTATATTAAGAGCTGGGCTTATACGAGCTGCCTTTGCTTCAAACAATAACCAGAACAACAACAATCCTTCGTCCATACAGGTCATTATCAACTCGTTTATAAGCTCTGGTGTTTCTAATACTATAGCAAGCATCAATCCTCTTCCTCTTATTTCTTTTATAAGTGGGTGCTGAAGTTTGCTACGGAATAATTTTTCTTTAGCATCTATTTGCTGCATATAATCACCTTTGTACAATTCTTTAAGTGTAGCTAGGCAAGAAGCTGCTATTATAGGGTGACCTCCAAATGTTGTTATATGCCCTAATTTAGGCTCGGTTTGTAAGCAAGTCATTATTTCTTGTGAGCTGATAAAAGCTCCTACAGGCATACCGCCTCCCAGTCCTTTTCCTGTTATTACTATATCAGGAATCATATTGTAGTTTTCGAAACAAAACAACTTTCCTGTTCTTCCTATTCCTGATTGTATTTCGTCCAAAATAAGTAAAGCACCAACTTTCTTACATCTGTCAGATACTTTCTTTAAGAAACCGTTAGTTGGCAATATAAAACCTGCACCTCCTTGTATAGTTTCTATTATTACTCCTGCAGTATTTTCGTCTATTAAACTTAATGTTTTTTCGTTGTTAAACTCTATAAACTTAATGCCTGGTACTAGAGGTCTAAAAGCTCTGTTCTGTTCCTCGACTCCACATACACTCATAGCACCTTGAGTATTGCCATGATAAGAGTTTTTACAAGAAACCATAGTGCTACGCCCTGTATATCTCTTGGCTAGTTTTATAGCTCCTTCGGTAGCCTCGGTTCCAGAATTAGTAAGGTAAGTTGTCGATAGTTGACTAGGTAGTTTCGAAGCCAAAAACTCACATAGTTCCAATGGCTTGTCTTGCACAAACTCCCCGTAAACCATTACGTGACTGTAGCTATCTAACTGATCGGTTATTGCCTTGTTTATCGCCTTGTTTTTATGCCCCAAAGTGTTGGCTGATACTCCTGCTATAAAGTCCAGATATTTCTTCCCAGACTTGCTGTATATATAATTACCCTCTGCCTTTTCTATTTCTATAGCCAACGGATGAGGGCTTGTCTGTGCCTGATATTTTAAAAATCTATTCTTCACCTTTTTGTTCTAGTATTCGTTTTCTGTCTAAGCTTCTTTTTTCTTTTTTAAAGTTCTTCATAGAGTCTATATCTATATCACCTTTATTACCTCCGAACTTATTAAGATTAGGTCTCTTCTTTTTCTTGCCCTTAGGCTCTATGTTTTTCGGCTTTAGATTCTCATTGACTATAAGACTGTCAGCATCATCATGTATAAAAATATCTTCTTTAGTCATAGGTCTTTCCGAAAAACGAGGCAAGAAACCTTTCAAAAGTTTATCTCCATCTTCGAACTGATCTTCAGGATATACATTGGCATCTACGTTGCTTATATAGTCTATCACATCTAACTGGCCATCTATGAAACTATAAGTTATATAGCTACTTTTGGCTTTATCTATGCCAAAAAGCTCTCCATCTTCGCTTCTCAAATAAGCTATAGACTCGGCATTACCGTTTATTTTTACAAATTTAAGTTTACTGTTTTCAAGAGTTCCGTCCAGGTCGGTTCCTTTTACTTGATTATAACCCAAAGAGTCTTTTTGTAATATAAATGCTTTGTTTCGTATTATTATAGAGTCCAGTTTTCCCGAATTATCAAGAGAGAGTAGTTGTATGAAATCGCCAGATATTTGCTTATCTTCGGTCCACAGGACAGGCCTTGTTAGTAAATTGATTAGACCTTTACTTTCATCTATAAATATAGAGTCGGCTTTGGCTTGCATGTCCGATTTGAACATCTTAGCATGATAAAAAACCTTTATTATTCGTTTTCCTTCAGGGCCTACAACCCTTATGGTGTCTCCGTGTATATAAACCGAATCATTCTCTATCAGATTAATTACTTGTGCTTTTTTGGTTATATAAGCCGAATCTTGTTTATTGAAAACTTCCAAATAATCACCTTTTAATACTGTATTTTGTACCGTATCTATCATTTTTACATTATATGAACCCGAGGCAAAATCTATTTTCTGATCGGTGTATAAACTATCGGCATATAGTATTCGGTCACCATAGTCAACCCAAGCATTTTTTATCAGATGAGAAACTTTGGCTTTACTGTCATAAAACCCTTTTTCGCAATAAGTAACGCTTTCATCAGAAGTTATAGTCGATGGTCCGTACAAGTAGGCTACTTTTCGGTCGGTATAATAATCCAAATATTCCGATTCTAAAACATAATCGGGGTTAGTGATAATTACATCGGTTCTTGCTTGAAACTTCTTTATTTTTAGATAGTATTTTCCTTTGTCGCTAGTAAGTACATTGATGCTATCTTTGATAGTTGCAAATTGCTTATAGAACAGTAACTGCTTGCCTCTGTCGAAGTTAAGAGTATCTGTCTTTAGTTCCATTTCTGGGTCTTTTAGCACCACATTGCCCCAAGACTTAGCCATAAGAGTATTACCGTCATAGTCCAAATAATCACTATGTTGTATTATGGTGTCTCCTTGGTTTATAATTACTTTACCCATTGCTTTCATATAGTTTTTCTTGGCATACAAGTAAGCTTTAGAGCAATATAATATAGCTCCATTATGCCTTATTTTTACATTACCCCTTAGTATAGAAGCTCCTGGATGCTTTTTTTGGTCTTTGGTGTTTAGGTCAGCATTTAATATTTCTATTTTACCTCCTTGAGCTTTTGCCAAAAGAGAAAATAATATTAATAGTATAAATATGTGTTTGTTCAAGACTTTTAGTTTTTTACAAAAATAGTAAAAAAAGGGATATACTGTCAACTAAAACAGAATAGTCAATCTATAGTTTGCTTTTATACTTAATAATACTATTTTAGCAGAATCAATTTTATAAAAAACTATATAAATGAAGAAATTTATTGGAGTTATGTTTGTTTTGGCTATCTGTTTTTATAGCTGTAACTCAGACAAGGGAACTATGGTAGTAAAGGGGAATATAGAAGGGCTCAAAAAAGGAGTTTTGTTTCTTAGAAAAATAGAAGACAGCCAAAAGGTATCTGTAGACTCTTTTGAAGTGAAAAACGATGGTGATTTTAACTTTTCTGTAAAAATAAACGATGCTGAAATGTTTTTCTTGTCTGTAGGCAAAGATGCTGATAAAGAAATATCATTTTTCGGAGATATCGGGCCAGTTAGTATAGAAACCAAACTAGCTAATATGTGGAATAATCCTAAAATAGAAGCAGGAGAAAACCAAAAAAGATGGATGGAATACTTAAAACTTGCCAAAAGAAGCAATGAGAGAAACCTAACACTTATGGAAGCTAGGTTTAACGCTCTTAAAGACGGTAACGACTCGTTGGTAACAGATATATCGAACAAAATGGAATCAGCTAAACGACGTAGACAATATATGGCAGCTAACTTTGCTATACTTAACAAAGACTACGAAGTAGCTCCTTATATAGCTCTTAGCGATTTATATAACTCTAGCTTTAAGTTATTAGATACTATCAATAATTCTTTATCTGCAAGAGTTAAGGATACTAAATACGGTAAAATACTTCAAGAAACTATAACCGAAAGGAAACAATAAATTTCTTATTGTAAATACATGAAACCGACCAGATAGTTATATTATTATCTGGTCGGTTTTTTTGTATAAAAGATTAGGTGTAGTAGTTTATAGTTTTTTTAGGCCTTGTTGTGTGTAGTCTCTATTGATACGTCAGTTTCTCTTGATTTGTGTAAATTATATAGTATTAATTATTTATATTTGGAGTCCATTTGCGATTTTTAATATGAAAAAAATACTGCTGATTTCTATCCTGTTTTCTAACTTTTCCTTCGGTCAAGTAATGTGTGACGAACGAATTGATGAAAGTAAAATTAATGTTTGGAATGTAAAGCACCTAAACGATTATGAAGGTATTTATTTCTTTGGCTTTTCAGAAGGAGAATCTCAAATAACATTATCAATTGATAAAGACATCATTTGTGCTCAACTTAAATCATATAAATGGGAAAAGGGAAATGAGGGACAAGTTGGTTGGCACACTAAGTATCTAAACTATACAAATGTGAAAATCGAAGGGAGCAAATTCTTTTCTGATCAAAGTAATGGTGAATTTGTAACTTACAATAATCAAAAGTGTTTAAAATTGGAAAATCCACCAACTATAATCGTTCAGAAAGAAGGAGAGTATGAACTCGGTATATTTGGTGATGACAACTTATCTAAATATTACTCAGGTAAATTCATCTACACTATTTTCAATGTAGTTAATGACGACTATCTAAAATCTTTGACTATTGAAGATTTACAGATAATGAGAAACGAAATATTTGCTCGATACAATTATATATTTAAAAGCGGAGGGAAAATGAATACTTACTTTAAAGGTCAAGATTGGTATATTGGAGTTAACAAGAACGTAGATCAATTGTTGACTGATATAGAAAAATATAATATTACATATATTAAGAAAGCTGAACAAGAAAAAAGAAGAAAATAATATAGTAGATGTATCTGCTACTAAATAAGAATGGAGTACACAACAATACATATAATCTAAATCCAATCAGCAGAGATGAAAGGGGTATTTAAATCACTACCACTCCACTACACACCTATATAATACTCTATAGCATTTTTCATTAGTGCTTTCTCCACATTCACATCTATAGCATACTTACCAAAATCCTTAGCTAATACAAATTTAACCTCGCCATTTACGTTCTTTTTGTCGTGTATCAGGTATTCAAATATATGGTCTATATCCGATGTAGATATATTTGTTTTCGGGAAGAAATAGAATATTTTATCTTGTAATAGTTTAAATATATCTTTAGGGAAACCTAATATTTCTACAGAAAGAAAAGTCTCTAATATCATACCTATAGCTATAGCTTCTCCATGAGTAAGAGTTTTTTTGTCTTTGCTTTCTAAGAAATACGACTCTACAGCATGCCCTAAAGTATGCCCAAAATTCAATACTTTTCTCAGATGACCTTCTTTGGGGTCTTCTAAAACTATTTCGTTTTTTATAGAAATAGACTTATATATCAGCTCTACTAATGCTTGTTTATTGCCCCAGTCAAAATCAATTATATCATCCCATATGCTAGTGTCGTAGCTGATGGCATATTTTATTATTTCGGCAAGCCCCGAAGTTTTATATCTAAGGTTCAAGGTATCCAAATAACGGGTATCTATAAGTACCATTTCGGGATTAGAAAATACTCCTATCTGATTTTTTAACATACCAAAATCCACTCCTGTTTTACCACCTACAGAAGCATCGACCATGCTCAATAAAGTAGTCGGAATATTAATAAAACGAATACCTCTTTTGAATGTAGAAGCTACAAATCCACCCATATCGGTAATAACTCCGCCTCCTATATTGATAAGTAAACTACGCCTGTCAGCCCCTTGATTAGTCAGTTCTTGCCACAGAAAACTACAAGTATCCAAGTTCTTATTTTCTTCGCCAGGTTCTACAACTATCGAGTTGTATTTTATTGTTTTGTCTAAGTTTTTTACGAGAATAGGTAAACAATTTTCATTAGTGTTTTGGTCACTAAGAATAAAAACAGAACTTATCTTCTGAGACAGTAAATAATCATTAAGTTTTTTATAAATACCTTTATTGATTATTACCTGATATCCCTGAGCTTGTATAGTATTCATTGAAAATGTTTTTAAGATACAAAGTAAAGGTTTTTATATGTTATTATCGTTGTTTATATTATTGATTTCAACCTATTGTAAGTTGTGATATGAATTTAAAAATATGATTTAGATATGTGTTTTATTTAAATTATTGGTATGTAGATGTAAATTATACGGAAAATTATTGTATATTGTTGATTATGATAAACCCTCCGAGAAAACCTTTAGTATCTATTTTTTTAGGTGTTGAGGGTTTTCTGATATATGAAAAATGAGTTTGAGATACTTTTAAAGAGGTTTATATTATGTTTTTTATAACTAATGTTTTCTTTATAAGATAAACTAGATATTGTTATTTTATATATAAAACACTAATCCCAATTGTTTTGATAGTTGAGATTAGTGTTTTGAGTAATATTATTGAATTAGTATTTATCTTACTTTTAGCTCAAATATTTTATCACCTTCTATATGTCCTTCTAGTATGTCCCCTGTGTTTACTTTACCTACTCCTGCAGGAGTTCCTGTAAATATTATATCACCTTTTTTAAGAGTGAAATATTTAGAAACGTAAGATATAAGTTCATCTATGTTCCAAAGCATATCTTTAGTGTTTCCCTTTTGAACAGTGTTTTTGTTTATATTCAAAGAGAAATTGATGTTATTGATGTCTTCAAAGTTTTGCTTAGGCTGAAAAACACTTACAAAAGCACTTCCATCAAAAGCTTTTGCTTTTTCCCAAGGAAGTCCTTTTGTTTTACATTGTTCTTGTACATCTCTTGCGGTGAAGTCTATTCCCAGACCTATTTCGTCATAGTATTTATGTGAAAACTCTGGGGATATGTTTTTACCTACTTTGTTTATTTTTACTAAAACTTCAGTTTCATAATGTATCTCATCAGAAAAATGAGGTATTATAAAAGGATTGTTTTTAAGCACAATAGCAGAGTCAGGTTTCATGAAAACCACTGGGCTATCAGGTTTTTGGTTAGAAAGCTCTTCTATATGTTTGGCATAGTTGCGTCCTATACATATTATTTTCATTGTTTAAGTCTTGTTTCTACCATTTTGGTTATTTCTATAAATTCGGCAACTCCTAGTTGTTCTGGACGTTTACTGAATATTTCCATTTCTCTTACCTCAGGGCTAAGGTCAAATTGTTTTAGGCTGTTTCTAAGAGTTTTTCTTCTTTGGTTAAAGCCCATTTTTACGACTCTAAAGAATAGTTTTTCGTCTACTTCTAGTATGAAGTTTTCTCTACGAACCATTCTCATAACTCCAGATTCTACTTTAGGTGGAGGATTAAAAACATGAGGAGGTACGGTGAATAAATACTCTACTTCATAAAAAGCCTGAGCTAATACCGATAGTATTCCGTATTTTTTACTTCCTGGTTTTTCAGCGATCCTTTCGGCTACTTCCTTTTGGAACATCCCTGAGAATTCGGGTATCCTATGCTTGTTTTCTAAAGTTTTGAAAACTATTTGAGTAGATATATTGTAAGGGAAGTTTCCAATTACAGCAAATTGTTCTCCGTCGAAATAGTCGTCTAGGTTTAATTTAAGAAAATCTCCTTCTATTATATTAGGAGATAGATGTATATATTCATTTTTAAGATATTCTACCGATTCGGTGTCTATCTCACAAACAAAAGTTTCATATTGTTTGTTCTCTAATAAATATTTGGTCATAAATCCCATTCCAGGTCCTATTTCCAGGATTTTTTTATAATCGCTGTTGTTCTTTAGGGTTGCTGATATTTTTTGAGCGGTACTTTCATCTTTCAGAAAATGCTGGCCTAGGTATTTTTTTGCTTTTACACTCATAACTTATACTTTTACTGCGTCAGTAATTATTTTTTCGGTTTTCTCGAACAATTCATTAAAGTTCATACCTGTAGGGTCTATAGGCTCATGAACTGTTAATGTTATAGTATTACAAATATCCAAAGGAAAAGCTCCGTAGCGGTTAACCTTCCATGCATTGTTGATAGTAACTGGCACTATTATGGCATTGGGTATATATTTGAATAGAATTTGGAAACCACTTTTGCTAAATCTTCTGGGAACTCCAGTTTTACTCCTTGTTCCTTCAGGAAAAAGAACAGCAGAGAAATTATTCTTAGCTATATATTTTCCAAACTTAGCCATTATCATAAGAGACTCCTTAGGATTATTTCTGTCTATACTTATAGAACCACCGTTTCTTATATTATATGAAAGTCCTGGGATACCTTTAGAAAGTTCTTTTTTTGTAACGTATTTCGGGTAGTTTTCTCTGAAAGTACTATATATAGGAGCTACATCTGCCATGTTTTGGTGGTTAGACACTATTATATGAGGCCTGTTCTTGTCCAAAACATATTTATCTCTGTCTATATACTTAACTCTACTCAATATAAAGTAGTTCGAAAAAGCCACACAAGCGTTGAACCAATCTATGACTACTTTATGTCCTTTCTTTCCAAATATTTTGAGCCCTATTATCTGTAGCACGTGAAAAACTAATAATACAGATATAAACCATATATAATATATGACAGTAAAAGGGTAGCTTAATATTTTTTTCATTCTATCTATTTAATTTATTAAGACAATCCTAACCAAGTAGACCAAGGAATCATAGCTAATACAAATATAAGAGCTAAGGTATAGAACATTGTTATGGTTTTGAATTTGTCGTTGTCACTTTCTTTTTTCTTGTGTTTAGAAAAACCGATAGTTATAAATACGACAGCTAGTATCATCATTATAGGGTGCTCTACGGCTTGTTTACGTAGCTCTGCGTCTTTCATTATATATCCCATTCCGTTAGCTTTCATAGTTTGATAAACAGGAGACATAAAGTAATATCCTAGACCTATTAATACTTGTATGTGGGTAGTTATAAGAGCAAATAGAGATATTCTTAGGTCTTTATCTTTAAATTCTTTTTTAGAAAAGTATCCGACTAACGCATTAACGGTTGCTAGTACTATTATAGTTAGTACTATAATAGCCCAATAAGAGTGTATTAATTTTATCATGATTGTTGTTTTTTATTTGAAGACAAATATAGCCTTTTTATGATAGGGAAAAGAGGTAATATCTGTATTGTTTTTGACCAGTTTTTTTTAAGATAGTTAGTTGATATGAGTTTTTCATTGATTGATAATGATGATTTTGTGAATTAAATGGATAAATTAATTTGTTTTTTTAGGTTTCTAGTTTAATGTGTGTTTGTTGATTGTAAATTGTTATTATTTATAATTGACGAGTTAGTTTTTGTTTTATCTTTTATTTATGCTATTCTAAATCTTTTTATCTTATAAATTATTAAGATATTCTAACTAGTCGGTTTTGGTTTTTTTATGAAAAAAAACACCCTTATACTTAATGAATTGTATTATAGATTGTTATGTTAATTTTTATGCTTGTACTTGTAAAAAATTATGTATCTTGTGGTTGTAGTATTATGACAATAATTAAAAGTTAGATCTATTTAAAATGAAATATTATGGTAAAAAAATATGGGTTTGTATTTCTGTTCGTTTTAGGACAGAGTATGTTTGGGCAATTGTTAAATAAAGGGGTTTTTTATATAGGAGTAAATTCTAGTATATATATAGAAACAGATATTATTAACAATGAAGGAGGAGTTATCACAAATAATGGAAAAGTTTTATTAGATGGAGACCTGTTAAATGATGGGGTTTTTAAGTTTACCGAAAGTTCTGAGGAAATATCTCCTTACGTAGAGCTGTTAGGAATTGATGTTATTAGTGTTAAAGGAGGAGGGCATATTAGTTTCTACGATTTAAAGCTAGATGTTCTTAATGTAGTTGTCGAAGGTTTAGATATAGGTATTGAGAATGTTCTGGACTTCAATAAAGGGGTGTTAAGAGTATTAGAAGAGAATAGTATAAATTTCGGAGTCAATGCTAGTTTTATAAATGCATCAAATACTTCATTTGTCGATGGGGCTGTAAAAGTTGGAGCAACAAAAGTTGACTTTGTTTTTCCATTAGGGGCGGGAGGTTATTATAGACCTGTAGCAATGACATCTAACGGAAGTGAAATTAGTATAAGTAATGTAAAAGGAAATGTAACTGATATTTATTCGGCAGAATCAAAACAAGGAGGGATATCGATTATAGATAATAATGAATATTGGATTGTTAAATCGGAATCTATAGACGAAGATACTAAATTCAGTGTTTCATGGGACTTTGACACTACTGATTCAAAATTGTTAGAAAAAAAGGATTCGTTTGGGGTTAATTTGAAAATAGCTAGATGGGATGGTAAGGTCTGGATTAATGAAGGAGGTACTTTGTCGGATGATGAGGGTTCTTTGTCTTTTAGTCTAACGGGAGAAGGTTATATTGCTTTGTGTTTGTCCGCAGGTATACTTGATAAGAGCAATTATAATACTGGGTTTACTCCTAATGGAGATGGAGTAAATGATTTGTTTGTTTTGAGCGAATTATATAGTATGTATCCTAATTTTGAAATGGAAATATTTAATAGAGCAGGAATATTACTTCATAAGTTTAAGGCTAATCCTAATGAAGTACCTGATTGGTGGAATGGTAAAGTAACTGAAGGTAATTCTATGTTGGGAGGAGATGTGTTACCTACGGGTAATTATTATTATAAATTAAAGTATAATCCAGATGACGGGAAAAAAGATATAGTTATTAGGTGGGTATATTTAAGTAATTAACATGTAAGATATATAAGATATATGAGATTTTTTAATTTTTGGGGTTTATTGATAATGTGTGTATTTTCTTTAAATAGCTTATTCTCTCAGCAAAATGCAGAGTATATGCAGTATATGTATAATATGAATATTGTCAATCCTGCTTATGTAGGGTCTACAGGTATGATATCTATGACTCTTTTGGGTAGTACTAAATGGGTAGGTATTGAAGGAGCTCCTATGACTTCTACTCTTTCAGTTCATTCTCCAATTAACAAGGATATTGGAGCAGGTGTTTCTATGGTATACGACAAAATTGGAGCTACAACTCAATCGAGTTTTTATTTGGATGGTTCCTATACTATAGATCTTAGTTCAGAACACAAAATGTCTTTTGGGTTGAAATTAGGCTTTACATCTTTAGCTGTTAAACCTTTGGTTTTTGAAGATGTAGAGAATAGAGGGTATATTATTGAGTATAAGCAGTTTAATCCTGCTTTTGGTACGGGTATATATTTGTATTCTGAGAAATATTATATAGGTTTGTCGGTACCTAATTTACTAAGTACTAAATATATAGATAAAAGCAAAGGAGTCATTTATGCTTCTTCTCAAAAGGCTAATTATTATGCTACATTAGGATATGTGTATGATATGAGTAGTAGTTTGAAAATAAAACCTAGTGCTATGGCTAGTTTTCAGGAAGGTACTCCTTTGTTGTTAGATTTGTCTTTGAACATAATGTTTAATGAAAGGGTTGAAATTGGTGGGTCTCATAGGCTAAGAGAGTCAATAAATGGAGTGTTTGGCTATTATGTGTCTCCATCATTCAAAATTGGTTATGCATACGGTTATAGTATTACTTCTTTAGGTGCTTATTCAGGTGGGTCTCATGAATTTATTATGGCGTATGATTTTAATAAAGTGAAGGTGTTAAATCCGA
>JABSPL010000105.1 GCA_013215105.1 Flavobacteriaceae bacterium | reverse complement strand
TAATATTTGCAGGTTAAGTATTGTTTTCAACTATGTAAGTTTAATTAATTATCCTTTAATTTACAATAATTAACACTAAAAGCCTAGTTTTTAATTACATAATAATACTTAAACACTCTTTAATAGTGTGAGTTTGCCCTGATAACTGATCTAATAAAACTACGCTTAGAAATTGAAGCTATAAAGTTTAAATCCTAGTCTAATATTGTAAACTATAAAAAAGCCCCATATTCCAAAAGAATATAGGGCTTCATATTTTATATCAAAAAAAGTTATTAAGCTTCTTCTTTCTTTATATCTACTTTCAAACTAAGCTCGTCTAACTGAGCATCGTCTATAGCGGATGGTGCATTTATCATCACATCTCTACCCGAATTATTTTTAGGGAAAGCTATAAAATCTTTTATATTTTCCTGCCCATACATTATAGCTACCAATCTGTCAAGACCGAATGCTATACCTCCGTGTGGTGGTGCTCCGTATTGGAAAGCATCCATCAAGAAACCAAACTGCTCTACAGCTTGTTCTTGACTAAAGCCTAACAAGCTAAGCATTTGGTTTTGCAATTCTTTCTTATGAATTCTGATAGACCCCCCTCCTATTTCGTTACCGTTAAGTACCAAATCGTAAGCATTTGCTTTTATTCTACCTGGATCAGACTCTATATATTGTAAATCTTCTTGCTTAGGCGAAGTAAACGGATGATGCATAGCATGATACCTATTACTGTCGTCATCCCATTCTAACAAAGGAAAATCGACAACCCATAGAGGAGCAAATACTTTAGGATCTCTAAGACCTAGTGTTTCTGCCATTTCCATTCTCAAAGCACTCATTTGAGGTCTTACTTTACGAGTATCTCCTGACATTACAAGTATCAAATCACCTTTTTTGGCATTCACTCTCTCTGCCCAAGATGCAAGAGCATCAGCATCAAAGAATTTATCTACCGACGATTTGTAAGTTCCGTCTTCTAAGCATTTTACCCATATAAGTCCACTAGCACCTACTTGTGGTCTTTTGACCCATTTTATAAGTTTGTCAGTTTGTTTTCTGCTATATTCTGAGCAACCAGGTACAGCAATACCAACGACTAATTCTTGGTCATCGAATACTTGAAATCCTTTGTTTTGAGCCAAATCGTTTAGCTCTCCAAATTTCATATCGAACCTTATGTCTGGCTTATCGTTACCATAAGTTTCCATAGCATAGTCATAAGTAATTCTTGGGAATTCTTGTAACTCTATGTTATTTACAGTTTTGAATAAGTATTTTGTTAGGTTTTCGAATATATTAAGTATATCTTCTTGCTCTACAAATGCCATTTCGCAGTCTATTTGAGTAAACTCAGGCTGACGGTCGGCACGTAAGTCTTCGTCTCTAAAACACTTAACTATTTGGAAATATTTGTCCATACCACCTATCATAAGCAATTGCTTAAAAGTCTGTGGCGACTGCGGAAGAGCATAAAACTCACCGCTGTTCATACGAGACGGCACTACAAAATCTCTGGCTCCTTCAGGAGTCGATTTTATAAGATAAGGAGTCTCTACTTCTATAAATTCCTCTCCAGATAAGTATTTTCGTACTTCAAGACTTACTTTATGTCTAAAAATAAGTTTTTCTCTTACTTCTTGTCTACGTATATCAAGATAACGATATTTCATACGAATATCCTCTCCACCGTCAGTATTATCTTCTATAGTAAAAGGAGGAGTCTTAGATTCGTTAATTATTTCAATAGAACTAACTAATATTTCTATATCACCAGTAGCTATATTTTTGTTTACAGCTTCTCTGGCAATTACTTTACCTTTAATAGTCACAACAAACTCTCTACCCAAAGATTTTGCAGTAGCCATTATTTCTTTAGAAGTCCTGTCTTCGTCAAAAATAAGTTGAGTTATTCCGTATCTATCTCTCAGATCGGCCCAGATCATAAAACCTTTGTCTCTGGTTTTCTGTATCCACCCGCTAAGAGTCACTTCTTGACCTATATTTTCTTTGTTAAGTTCTGAATTATTATGACTTCTATACATAGATTTATTTTTATTTAAAACTGGAATTTGATATAAGTAATAGGCTTATTCTCTTCCAAATATTGTTTTTCGTAGAAAGTTTGAGTTTCTAATACGTCTTTAGGAGCATTACCATGTTTATAAACATCGTGATTAGACTCCAAAATGGTACATCCTAAGGCTTGAATAACCCCTAAAGTATAACCGTGCATAAACTCGCTATCGGTTTTTAGGTGCATTATTCCGTCTGGTTTTAATACTTTTTTGTATTTGTCCAAAAACGACATATTAGTCATTCTATGCTTAGTCCTTTGATATTTGATCTGAGGATCAGGAAAAGTTATCCATATTTCGCTAAGTTCATTTTCTTCAAAAAGGTTATCTACTAGTTCTATTTGGCTTCTCAAAAAAGCTACATTAGGCACATTTTCTTCTAAAGCTTCTTTGGCTCCTTTCCAGAATCTTGCTCCTTTTATGTCTATACCTATATAATTGGTGTTAGGATTTTTCTTTCCTAATGCCAAAGTATACTCTCCTTTACCGCAACCAAGCTCTACAATTATGGGGTTATCATTACCAAAATGATTGTTCCATTTGCCTTTAAAGACGAAATCACTTAAGACTTCTTCTCTACTTGGTTGTATTACATTGGAAAAGGTCTCGTTTTCACGAAACCTCTTTAATTTATTTTTACTTCCCAAAATTTTATATTATTTATCAGAATCCTCTGTGTTAGCTTTCTTAAACCCTACTGATTGCTTCATCCACCAAGCAAATAAGACCATTCCTACCGCTATAAAGAAAAAATTAGGGATGTTCGAAATCCACCAGTTATCAGTTTCTCTCATTGCATCAAACGGAGCGAATACTACATCTACAAAAAAATCTCCTATTGCGGTCCAAATATTAAAGGCTATCATATTTTTATTATTTATATTTACATCGCAAAAATATAAAAACTAAACATGTTAAACAATCTTTTTGATAAAACAAAACCTATAAATTTGATAATATTTTTTTTATTATTTATCATATACTATACTAATGTATTTATTTCAACACAAAGCGAACCTATAAGCTTATTATATATAGTTTTAGAAATATTCCGTTTCTTTGTATATGTCTTATTTATTCTGATTTTAAATTTTATAATACACAAAAACAACTTAACTGACAAGAATTATTACGCCATACTTGTATTTATTTCTCTTTTTAGTCTATCAACTGCAGGTATTTTATCGTTCAAAGAGCTGCTTTCAAGCTTTTTTGTCTTATTTTTTTTTAGGAAAATATTTAACACCTATAAAGTTTCTGATTATAAAAAATTATTTTTTGATTTAGGACTTCTTCTAGGTATTATAACTATGATAAATCCACTTTTTAGCTTACTTTTTATTCTGATTGTTATAGCTTTTATTATATTTGCGGTCAACAATATAAAAACACTTTTACTTAGTGTTATGGGTTTTTTATCGCCTATAATATTATCGTACACTTATTTATTGGTTACAGATAATATTAAATTGTTTCATAAAATATTTGACATTAATTTATCTATTTCTTTAGATTTTCATTTTTCAGATAATATATACTATATACTATTAATAATCACATCTATAGGACTGATACTGTCGATGTATATCATGAGTAAAAAACAATACATCAACAATAGTCATAAAAATCAATGGATAATAATTTTGGCTAGTTATATTTTTTCGCTTTTATTTGTATGTATAGATCAGGTAGACAAAGAGCTTGTTATATCTATCCTTTTTATCCCTTTAGCAATAATAATATCAAACTATATAGAGATAATCAAAATAAAATGGTTGAAAGAGGTTATTTTAGCTATTTTCATTTTATTACCTTTTATAAATTAAAAAAACATATGGCACATATACTATCAACAACAACAAAGACAAGATTTCAGGACTGCGACCCTTTTAATCACTTAAATAATGCAAAGTATTTAGATTATTTTTTGAATGCCAGAGAGGATCAGGTTTTAGAAAAATACAATTTAGACATGTACAAAGAAGCCACTCAAAACAACTTAGGATGGGTAGTGGCAAGTCATCAGATATCTTATCTTAAACCTGTAAAAACATCAGAAACACTAATAATAGAATCACAATTAATATCATACGACAGTAGTAGTATAAAGCTAGAAATGCGTATGTACAATAAAGACAAAAGTGAATTAAAAGCTTTTTTGTGGATGCATAATATACATATAAGCGTAAATAGTGGTTCTATAAAACGACATAGCGATTACTTTATGAATCTTTTTATGGATGCAAAAATGGAAATAGAAGAGAATAGCTTTGAAAAAAGGATCAAAACATTTCTTATTTACAATAAAACCAATGCTCTGACAAGTAAACCCACGGCATAAGAATTGTAATACATCAAATATATAGAATATATATTTATATCTAAAAGCTATAATATATAAGGCTTTAACTAAATATCTTCTATATATAAAAAATAAATTAATTACAAAATATGTCATTTTGACACAAAAAAATATATAATGAGCAAGATAAAAATATTTGATATAGACAATATGTCACTTGGTTCGGTTACAGATGATGATTCTGAATTGATACCACTTATGACACAAGAAGATGAAGACGAAATAAACAGAGAAGAGATACCTGAGTTATTATCTTTGCTTCCACTTAGAAACACTGTTTTGTTTCCTGGAGTAGTTATACCAATAACTGCTAGTAGAGATATGTCTATAAAACTGATAGATGATGCTTTTGCTAAAGACAAAACTATAGGTATTGTAGCTCAAAAAAACTCTGATATAGAAGACCCTAAGGCAGACGACATACACGAAGTAGGTGTTGTTGCTCAGATACTTAGGAAGTTTAAAATGCCTGATGGTAATACTACTATTATAATACAAGGTAAAAGACGTTTTTCTGTAGAAAATGTAACCCAAGAAGAACCATATATGAAAGGTTTGGTTACTCCTTTTGTAGATGATGATTTTGATTACTCTGACAAAGAGTTTAGAGCAATTATCGATTCTATCAAAGAGCAATCTCTTAAAGTTGTAAAAGAGAACCCAAAACTGCCTTCTGAAGCTTCTTTTGCTATCAAAAACATACAAAGTGATACTTTTTTAATAAACTTTATATCGTCTAACCTTAATGTTTCTGTTGAGGAAAAACAAGAAATACTGGTTAATTACAATATAAAAGATAGAGCTATAGAGGTTCTTAAGAAAATAAATAAAGAATTACAGAGATTAGAGTTAAAGAACGTTATTCAGTCCAAAACCAGAGATGATATGGACCAACAACAACGTGAATATTATCTTAATCAGCAATTAAAAACTATACAAGACGAGCTAGGAGTATCTACTACCGATGAGGAGATTGATGAGTTGGAAGAAAAATCGGCTAAGAAAAAATGGGGTAAAGAAATAAAAAAACTTTTCGCCAAAGAGCTAATTAAACTTAGAAGAATGAATTCTCAAATGGCTGATTTTTCTATACAAAGAAACTATCTAGAGTTATTGTTAGATCTACCTTGGAACAAGTATTCTAAAGATAAATTCGACCTTAAAAGAGCTCAAGAAGTTTTAGATAAAGACCATTTTGGTTTAGAAAAAGTAAAAGAACGTATCATAGAGCATTTGGCAGTTTTGAAGCTAAAAGGTAATATGAAATCGCCAATCATATGTTTATATGGTCCTCCTGGAGTTGGTAAAACTTCGTTAGGAAAATCTATAGCAGAAGCCTTAGGTAGAAAATATATACGTATGTCATTGGGTGGTCTTAGAGACGAGTCTGAAATAAGAGGACATAGAAAAACCTATATAGGTGCTATGCCAGGTAGAATAATACAGAGCATCAAAAAAGCTGGAACTTCTAATCCTGTTTTTGTTTTGGACGAAATAGATAAACTAGCTAACAGCCATCAAGGAGACCCTTCTGCAGCAATGCTAGAAGTACTAGACCCTGAACAAAACAACGATTTTTACGATAATTTCCTAGAAGTAGGTTACGATTTATCTAAAGTAATGTTTATAGCTACGGCTAACAATGTAGGTGATATTCCATGGGCATTGAGAGACCGTATGGAGATGATAAACGTAACAGGATATACTGTAGAAGATAAGGCTCAGATAGCAGAGAAATTTCTTTTGCCTAAACAACTAAAAGAGCATGGGCTTAAGAAAGACTCTTTGGTAATAAAGGACAAAGAAATGGAAAAGATAATCGAAGGTTATACTAGAGAGTCTGGAGTACGTGGATTGGACAAGAAAATAGCCAAAATGGTTAGGTACGCAGCCAAATCGGTAGCTATGGATCAAGATTACACCGTAAACGTAACTTCTGAAACTGTAGAAGAAATCTTAGGAATAGCAAGACTGGAGAGAGACAAATACGAAACCAATAATGTAGCTGGAGTTGTTACAGGACTGGCTTGGACTAGTGTTGGTGGAGATATTCTATTTATAGAATCGTTAGTATCTAAGGCCAAAAACGGAGGACTTACCATGACTGGTAACTTAGGTAAAGTCATGAAAGAATCTGCCACTATAGCTCTTGAATATATAAAAGCTAATATTGACCAATACGATATAAAACCAGAAGTTTTAAACAACTACAAAATACATATACACGTACCAGAAGGAGCTACTCCTAAAGATGGTCCTAGTGCAGGTATAACTATGTTGACTTCAATGATTTCGGTATATACTCAGCATAAAATAAAGGATAAGCTAGCCATGACAGGGGAAATAACCCTAAGAGGTAAAGTATTACCAGTAGGAGGTATTAAAGAAAAAATATTAGCTGCCAAAAGAGCCGATATAAGAGAAATAATACTATGTAAGGAAAACAGAAAAGATATAGAAGAAATAAAGAAAGAATATCTTGAAGGTCTTACTTTTCATTATGTTACCGAAATGCAAGAAGTAATAGATATAGCAGTTACTGACGAAAAAGTAGAAAACGCTAAAGTTTTTGAAATAGAAAAAAAAGAAGATAAAAAGTAAATTATCATTATCAATAAAATAAAAAGCCTATTCTTGAAATTTCAAGAATAGGCTTTTTATTTTTAGACAAGCAAAAAAATATAATTAGTTTCGTACATAATTACTATATTTGCAGAACTAATATACAAGTATGAGTCAAGAAAACAAAGATTTTGAAAAATTAATAGAGAAAACAAAAAAACTACGCTGGGAAATAGGCGAAGATTTTCACGACAATCTAATACAGGGTATTTATACCGATGCTTCCGAGATAGTTAATGAAACTGTAAGTAACAAAGATAAGTCTGCCAATAGAAAGCTTAATAGTAAAATAGACCGTATATTGACTAGTAAAAGATGGGGATTTCCTATAATGATAGGGATTTTGGCTTTTGTACTTTGGCTGACTATAATAGGAGCTAATTATCCTTCGTCTATGTTGGCTAGCCTACTATTAGATACCTTACATCCATTATTAAAAGACCTGTCTTCACCCCTACCTTGGTGGCTTAGCGGCTTTTTGATAGATGGAATATATTTATCCTTAGCTTGGGTAATAGCTGTTATGCTACCACCTATGGCTATATTCTTCCCTGCTTTTACTCTTTTAGAAGACTTAGGTTATCTGCCTAGAGTTGCTTTTAATTTAGATTCATTATTCAAAAAATCAGGTGCTCATGGTAAGCAAGCATTAACTATGAGTATGGGGTTTGGTTGTAATGCTGCTGGAGTAGTAGCAACCAGAATAATAGACAGCCCCAGAGAGAGATTGATAGCTATTATAACCAATAATTTTGCTCTATGTAACGGTCGTTGGCCTACTCAAGTACTTATAGCAACCATATTTATAGGAGCATTAGTACCTTCTTATTTATCGGGATTAGCTTCTTTAACTGCTGTTATATTTATAGCTCTTTTGGGTGTTAGTCTTACGTTTGTAACTTCTTACTTCTTGTCTAAAACTGTTCTTAAAGGAGAAGTTTCTACTTTCAATTTGGAATTACCACCTTATAGACCACCAATGTTTTGGAAAACTATATACACCTCACTTATAGATCGTACACTTATAGTATTATGGAGAGCTTGCTTGTTTGCAGCACCTGCAGGAGCTATAATATGGCTAATATGTAATATATATATAGGGGACCAGAGTATAGCACAACATACTATAACTAGTCTAGATGGTTTAGGTTTTCTTTTAGGGCTTAACGGAGTTATCATCTTGGCATATATAGTAGCTATACCAGCTAACGAAATAGTTATACCAACTATACTGATGCTTACTGTGATGGCTACAGGTATCAATTTTGGTGAAGGTAACGGGGTAATGTTCGAATTAGAATCGATAGAAGACACTGCACAAATACTAAAAACAGGTGGTTGGACTATACTTACAGGTGTCAATTTGATGCTTTTTAGTTTACTTCACAACCCTTGTAGTACTACTATTTATACTATTTACAAAGAAACCAAAAGTTATAAATGGACTGCCTTGGCAACTGTATTACCTGTCGTTATGGGACTTATTATTTGCTTTATAACTACTCAATTGTATAGATTGTTTATGTAATAATTTATTAATAATATTCATAAAAAAGCTTCTGTATTTGGTTAAAATACAGAAGCTTTTTTATTTTTAAAACAATCGTTTTATTGATCATTTCATATTATGAGAAACATATCTAATTGACCTGACGTTTAAGTTCTTTTATATTCACCTGATATTCATCAAATAACCTTTGTCTCGAAAGCCAAAAGGATGCAGGTATTTTTAGTGCCGATTCAAATTTTATAGACATTTCTTTTGTAATAGAGATATTACCCTTTGTAACTTCTATAATGGTTTTCTCAGGCTTATTTACTCTAATAGCAAACTCTTTGCTGTCTATATTCAATTCTTGCAACTTTTCTGCCAAGGTCAAACCAGGGTGAGAAACTACTTGAGGCGAATATTCGTTTTTATTTGTTGACATAACTCTATTTTTAATGATAATCTACTATTTCTATAATTTCTATTCCTTTAATTTCAATCCAAATGTATCTCCCATTATCATCAGTAGGAATAGGAGACTGATGAGGCTCAAATATTAATCTATATGGATAGTCCAAACTACAAGCCCATTGACCTTTCCTGTCACCTGTTAACTCATGAAATTTACCAGGGAGATACCTTATATCTTCTAAAGTTTCTACTGCCGATAATTCATCTAACCTTTGTTTATATATTTTAGCTCGTCTTAGACCTAGTTTCCTTATTGCTTGTAAGTCATCGTTTGCATATTTTCTTAATTTATTATCACAAAAAGATATATCCATAAACTAAGATCATTTTTATAAATTATCCACTATTACAAAAATAGTGAATTATAAGATAATATCAAGTGCTATTTCAATATTTTTCTATAAACAAATAATATACTACCCTATGTATAAACTTATTAAAACATGTTTAATCTACAATTAAACCTATACCAACTCCGCTTCTTTTTTAGTTTCACCTATAATAAAAGTATCTTCTAAACAAACCATTTTTTTTCTCATTATAGTGTTGTCATCGAATATTCTTGATATATTATACAGGTTTTTAAAATACTCTCCCTCATTGCTGTGATATACCGATTCTATATGTTTTACATTTTTATGTTGAAATATTTCCTTTAACAAAGCTTTATCGCAAAGACCAGAAGAATGACCTATTAGTTGTACATATATTTCTTTAGAGCTCTCTAACAAACCTAATACCTCCATATATTTGTTTGTTTTTAGATATTGAAATGTTTTGAAATTCTTCAACAGATTATTATCTCCTTGTAATTCTAATTCTTTGTATTTATCAGAGTCTTCGTCTCCATAACCGAATATTATAGGATTTTTTTCATCTTCTGGTTTTATTTTTAGTTTTCCATGAATGTGAATTGGAGGATGGGGATATTTATTTTTACCATAGCTTAATACTAATTTTTCATAGTATTCTTCTATCTTTTTGGAAGTATAGTTAAATGTAATGATATGTGTTTTTTCAAACTTAGATGAAGGTTCGTTAAATGGATGAATCATATTTTTAGTCACAAAGTCTTTTTTTTCTTTATCTATGATATCATTAAAAATAGAGTGTAACTCCCCTCCTATTTCTACTCTTTCTTCTACTTCTAGTAAATACTTTTCTAGCAATCCTTTTACATAATCAAACTCCTCATTTATCTTTATTATTTTATTAGAATCATCTCTATGAATATAAATCAAATCAAAGTACACTTTCTCCAAATCAGACCAATATCCTGATTTGTTTTTTTCTGTTATTAATTCGCAATGATAAAGAGAATTATTATCTAAAACTTTTAAATCGAATATTCCTTTTATTCCTTTATACAAAGTATTATTTTCAATATACTTATTACTTCCTAAAAGGAGTCCAATAGAAAGATGTTTCATAAAATCCTCATAACTAGTTCCAAACCCATGTGCTATATCAAAACCATTACCTATAAGTATTATTCTATTCATTTATTGTTTTTTTGTGGTGAATATACTCCTTTAATATTCCCCGTAAAAACACAAAGCTCATTAACTAATACCAACAAAATAATTAGTACTTTTAAGCCCTAAACAATTTTAAGTATGCCAAGGACCGATTTTTCAGATATAAGTATCAAAACCAGTAAAAACAGACCTGTAACATTAGAACACGAAGGCTTTGTGGCTGGTATAGCTCCCTATTTGAGAGGGCCTTATAGTACTATGTATGTGCAAAAACCTTGGACTATCAGGCAATATGCAGGTTTTTCTACCGCAGAAGAGAGTAATGCTTTTTATAAAAAGAACCTAAAGGCAGGGCAGAAAGGTTTATCGGTAGCTTTTGACTTAGCAACTCACCGAGGTTACGACTCTGACCACGATAGGGTTCAAGGCGATGTAGGTAAAGCAGGTGTTGCCATAGACAGCGTTGAGGATATGAAAATACTTTTTAACCAAATTCCTTTGGGAGAAATGTCGGTATCTATGACTATGAATGGAGCTGTTTTGCCCATTTTAGCTTTTTATATAGTTGCTGCTATGGAACAAGGAGTTGACCAAAAAGAGCTTTCTGGAACTATACAAAACGATATTCTGAAAGAATTTATGGTAAGAAACACATATATATATCCGCCAGATTCTTCTATGAAGATAATTGCTGATATTTTCTCTTATACTTCGGCAAATATGCCAAAATACAATTCTATATCTATATCGGGATATCATATGCAAGAGGCAGGTGCTACACCCGAAATAGAGCTTGCCTATACCCTAGCCGATGGTTTAGAATATATAAAAACAGGCTTAGGTGCAGGTATGAAAATAGATGCTTTTGCCCCTAGACTTTCGTTTTTTTGGGCCATAGGAATGGATCATTTCAAAGAAATAGCCAAACTAAGAGCAGGTAGATTATTATGGGCTAAGATGGTAAAAAAGTTTGATCCTCAAAACCAGAAATCATTAGCTCTCAGGACTCATTGTCAGACTAGTGGATGGAGTCTTACCGAACAAGATCCGTTCAACAATGTTGCCCGTACCACTATAGAAGCTATGTCGGCAGTACTGGGAGGCACACAATCTTTACATACCAACGCATTAGACGAAGCTATAGCTTTACCTACCGATTTTTCGGCTAGAATAGCCAGAAACACTCAATTGTTTATACAAAATGAAACTTCTGTCACCAAAACTGTAGACCCTTGGGCAGGTTCGTATAAAATGGAGAAAATGACTCAAGATATATACCAAAAAGCTTGGGAACTTATAGAAGAAGTAGAAAAATATGGAGGAATGACCAAAGCTATAGAAGCAGGTATTCCTAAACTGAGAATAGAAGAAGCAGCAGCCATAAAACAATCCAGAATAGATAGTGATATAGACACAATAGTCGGGGTTAACAAGTACAAAACCAAAGAAGAACCACCGCTAGATATACTAGAAGTAAACAATACTTTGGTAAGAAAAAAACAAATAGACAGATTAGATAAAATAAAGAAAGAAAGAGACAGTCAGAAAGTATCAGAAAGCTTAGAAGCCTTGATATTATCGGCAAAAATAGGTGAAGGGAATTTGCTAGAACTAGCTATAGAATCGGCAAAACAAAGAGCTACTATAGGCGAAATATCGGATGCTTTAGAGAGTGTTTTCGGAAGATATACAGCAGTTACAAGTAGCGTAAAGGGAGTTTATATAAGAGAGGCCAAAAACAATACTATGTTCAAAAAAGCTGTAGAATTATCGGATATATTTGCCAAAAAAGAAGGAAGAAGACCAAGAATAATGGTGGCAAAGATGGGACAAGACGGACATGACAGAGGCGCTAAAGTAGTAGCTACAACCTTTGCTGACATAGGATTTGACGTTGATATAAGCCCTCTTTTCCAAACTCCCCAAGAGGTAGCCAAGCAAGCTGTAGAAAACGATGTACATATATTAGGAGTTTCTTCGTTGGCAGCAGGGCACAAAACACTGATACCACAAGTAATAAAATGCTTAAAAGATTACGGTAGAGAAGACATAATGGTAATAGCAGGAGGAGTAATACCACAACAAGACTACGAGTTTTTGTTCGAAAGTGGAGTGATAGGAGTATTTGGTCCAGGAACCAAAATACAAGAAGCAGCTTGTGAGATATTAGAGATATTGATAGGAGAAGAGTAGTAATTGAAACCTATAAGAGAAATATATAAGCTAAGTTTAACAATAATTAACTTTTTGTTAAATAAAGAAAACAATAATAAAATGTAATATTACAGTCTAACAATATTTAACTTATTAGGAATATGAAATTACCATTTTTAGCTTTAATTATTTGTTTTTTTTTTAGTTGTAAGAATACGAATAAAAATAATGAAAGTATTAGTTCCAAGAAACAGATAAATCAAATTGATATTGAAAAATCAGAATATGGACTGATATTTACAAACATTCAAGTCAACGGAAAGGGCATAAAAGCTATGATTGACTTTGGAGACCCACATATATTACAGTTATCTTCTGGTTTTGTTAAAAAAGAAAAAATACAAGTAAGCAAAACCAATTCTGTAGCCAAAGACATGTATGGTAATACTTTTGAAATCAATGAAGGTATAGCCAATGAGGTAATTATAGGTAGCAGTAAAGAAAGTAATATAAAATTTTCATCGTCTCCTAACGAAATGGAGTCGGTATCAGAACAGATAAATACTAAGTTTGAAGCTGTTGTAGGATGGGGATATTTCAGTAAATACTATACAGAAATAAATTACAAAAGCAATAAATTTAATTTATACAAAGACAAACCTATAGGTGTAAACACTGCTTTCAGTACCTCTTACGACAAAAAATCTAATTATATAAGTATACCTATTTTGATAAAAGGTAAGAAAGAAAATTTGATAATAGACACAGGTTCTTCTTTATCTATGATAGATTCAACTTATTATCATAATAACAAAATAGATGATTTCAATTTTAGCATAGGAGATAAAGAGATGTTAATAGATGTACATGTTCAAAATCTTCCTATTTTAAAACAATTAAATTCTATAGGAATAATAGGAGGCGATTTTTTACAGAAATATAAAATACTTATTGATCCTTTTGTAAAAAAAATATATTTTGAAAAGCAATAATTTATAATCATGAATTATTTTATAAAGTAAACTCCAAAAGGCATATTTTTTAATTGTGATTAGTTAACTAATCACAATTAAATACTGATATCTTTGTAAGTATCTGAAATTAGGCTATTTTTGTAAATAATAAAACCAATTTGATACTATGTATAATTCAAAGATAATAGGACTAGGGAAATATGTACCTGACAATATTGTAAAAAATGAAGACTTATCAGCCTTTATGGAAACCAATAATGAATGGATCGTAGAAAGAACAGGGATAGAAGAAAGAAGATGGATAGATCCTAAAACTGGTGATACTACAGCTGTTATGGGGGCTAAGGCTTCTAGAATAGCTATAGAAAGAGCAGGACTTACGGTTAACGATATAGATTTTATTGTTTTTGCTACTTTGAGCCCTGATATGTATTTCCCTGGTTGTGGAGTTCAAGTACAAGAGATGTTAGGCATGCCTACAATAGGAGCTTTAGATGTTAGAAACCAATGTTCTGGTTTTATTTACGGATTATCAGTTGCTGATCAGTTTATAAAAACAGGTATGTACAAAAATATATTAGTTATAGGAGCTGAAAACCATTCGGGAGGACTTGACAAAACTACAAGAGGTAGAAATGTTTCGGTTATTTTCGGAGACGGAGCAGGTGCAGCAGTTCTTAGCAGAACAGATGATAATAGTAAAGGTATACTTTCGACTCACTTACATTCGGAAGGACAACACGCCAAAGAATTGGTATTAGAAGGACCTAGTACTCAAAGATGGGTTCCCGAAATACTAGAAGCTAACGACCCTAATGATGAGTCTTATTATCCTTATATGAATGGGCAGTTTGTATTCAAACATGCAATAACTCGTTTTTCGGAAGTTATAATGGAAGGCCTTGCAGCTAACAATATGACAAAAGAGGACATTAATTTGTTAGTTCCTCATCAGGCAAATCTTAGAATATCTCAGTTTATACAGAAAAAATTCAAACTTGAGGACGATCAAGTTTATAACAATATAATGCGTTATGGTAACACAACAGCAGCCTCTATCATTATAGCTCTTACAGAAGCTTGGGAAGAAGGTAAAGTAAAAGAAGGCGACAATATTGTACTTGCAGCTTTTGGTTCAGGATTTACTTGGGCATCAGCTGTTATAAAATGGTAAAAAAAAACAAGCATAGCTATTTTGGCTATGCTTGTTTTTTTATTTTATTGACGTAAACAATAATTATATTCCCTTTAGAAAAATAATTATTTTCATATTGGTTTTGAATAATTTATTATAATTATTTATTATTTTTTTGCTTAGTTTTACCTGCATTATAAACAATCCAAAAGCTCATAAATAAACCAAATAATATTAAAGATAATATAAATTTAGTTATACTAAAATCTTTATTATCAAGGTAATCAAAGCCTGCCATAACCATAGCATAAGTAATACCGCCTATTATTCCTCCTATAATTTTTCTCTTTTTATTTGTCATATTAGTTTAATTAATCACTTTTGTTTTTATAAAAAACTCCTCTTTTTTTGTTAATAATATTGAATTAGAGTTTTTAATATATTTAGAGGGAAAGTTTTTATATACAGCTTTTTTTAAGTCTATTAAGCCTTCCCCTCCTACCTTATCTACTTTAGTTTCTTTTAATACCGTTAAAGCTATTGAATTATAGTAAGCGCTCGGCTACTCACATCTTGATTTACTCTAAAATGTTACTTAATTTTGACTTTCATCAATTTAATTAAATATGTTTGCATTAGGAAGTCACAATGAGTTTTATTGTTATTCAAACCCTACAGATATGCGTAGAGG
>JABSPL010000104.1 GCA_013215105.1 Flavobacteriaceae bacterium | reverse complement strand
GTCTAGCAAGAAAGGCAATTGATAACTAGTACCGTCTAACTGCCATTTAGCTTCCGCAAACATTAAGCTGTCAACATCCGCCCCGAATATTAGTTCTAAGTCTTTGTTTTGGCTTACCATGTATATGGTTTCGTTACGGCGATATTTGTGGGTTTTATCTTTTATTTGTACGTATAAACTAGCATCTGCTTTCTCTGCTTTTGCTTTTATTTCGGCTATTCTGGTTTCCATAGCTTCGGTGTCTATTACTAATGTTTTAGATATTTCAGCTACCTCTTTGTTTATTTCGTCTAGTTTTTCTTGTGTTCTTTCTTTTTGTTCTTCGCTTAGAGCGGTATTCATCAGAGTTTCTAGTTCTTCGGCTTCCTCTCGGCTTACAATTAGCTTATCGTTATCTTCTTCTAATTGTTTTAAAGCTTTTTTTAAGGTTCTTAAATCTTTTTTAGTAATATCTCCAGTATTAAATAAATCTTCTACGGTTTCGTACATAGTAGCTACAGTATTAACCAATAATTTCAATGTCTCGGCTATATTACCCATTTCATGGTTCATTTCAAGCTTATCCCAGTTCTCCTCACTATAAACTGACTTTACCCAACCGCCTATTAACTGGTGTGCGAAGTTTACTTTTATATTGTCAAACTTCATTTTCATTCTAGAGTCTTGCCCAAACAATGGTATTCCGTGAGCTATTCCTATACCTGTGTGTTGGTTGTTTTGGCTTGTCACCTGTACTATTTCCACCTTATAATTACGTACATATATAAAGTCTCCTTTTCTCAGCAAAGAAATAGGCTCTCGGTCGGTAATAACTACAGAGGCAGGTCGGTACTCACAACGTTTCTTTGTTATCTCTTCTTTTTCCTCAGGACTCATAGTCCTAAACGTCTGTATTTCACTCCACACATAACCACTAAGCGGAAAACATTCTGCTCCAACCCTGTACTCTACATCGGTGTCAGGCTGATAGTTCCAAGAAAACAAATGCTCAGTTTTTTTAGTCTTCTTTTCCATAACCCAAGGGCTAGGCTTCATGTTTCTAGCAGACTTATTAGCTATATTCCTATCGGTAGCAGGTGCTCTGTGTTCTACTTTGTAGCTAGTACCAGAGAAATGTTCCCAAGTTAGTTTGGTTTCGTCAGGGTTTTGGTTGTTGGTTTCGAACATATTGGGCGGCTCACATTGAGGCAACATAGTAAACCAGAATATCTCGCTATAACCATTGTTTTTGAACATAGAAGTCTCCGAAATCCCTGTGGTAACGATGGCTTTTACTCGCCAAGCATACATCATTCCTTCTTCTAGGAAAGGCTCGCCACCGCCATAAACAAGGCTAGGAGTAAAGGTCTCAGTCTGATAATAAACAGGGCTCGAAAGGAACACCTGACGTGGATCAGCACCTTTATAGCGTATCTTTTTGAGGGTGAATTCGTAGCGAGCTGCCATGGCGTTTAGGTGCCGTGGAGCCCAAGTAAAGAATATATTAGGCGGTTCGTTATAGTTTATCTGAGCTTCGTTTTTGGGAGCTATCAGGTCGGGTGGCGAGTTAAGGACTATATACATCTGTATATTGAACTTTAGCGAAATAGGTCGGTTAGTAATATAGTCAAATACTTGGAATCCGAATTTGTAGAATCCTGTTGGTAAGTTCCCTGCATATTCTCGGGAAGACATGCCGTTAAGGTTACTGTATTTGAAATAGGGAGCTAGGTCGTTGTTTGTTAAACGAAGGTTTACGCCACCGTCAAGGTATATTGCTTCGGCACCTTGCACGTAGTTTTTGCTGCTTACGTTTAGCCCACGACCGTTAAGGAATATCTTTAGTTTCACTCTTCTGCCTAGTTCACCAATATCGTTAAGACGTATGTTAATAAAGAACTTTTCAGAGCCTTGAGTTCCGTATTCGTAGAACTTTACTGAGTATGGGGGTATTGCCATGCCGGTAATGTCGACAGGGTATATTTGAGCGGAGAGGCTTTCGAAGGCTAGGAATAATAATAGTAATATTAGGTATTTTGTTCTACCAGTAATCAGTTTCCTCATAGTTATTGTTTTCATACGCAATAGCTAAGTTAGTCTTTTTTAGTTAATTACAGGTTGTATTTCAGAACATATGCTAACCACCATGAGTTTCCCCTCTCGAGAGGGGATTAAGGGGTGTGTAACTAAGGGGTGTGTCGCTAAGGGGTGTGTTACTAACTGCGTAACTAAGTTCCTCTACAACCTAGCAAAACAACGCTGGACATACATTAAACAGCTACAATATTTTTTACAAAAAAGACTGAAGCAATGTTCTATATTTTATCTACATTTGCACGATAAAAAAACCAGACAAATTGAATATAAGAAATTACACATCAGAATTTAAGAGAAACATAACTATAGCCTTACCTATAATGATAGGATCTTTGGGACAGGTAGTAGTTAGTTTAGTAGACAATATAATGGTAGGTGACTTAGGTCCGACACACTTAGCAGCCATATCTTTGTCTAACAGCGTACTATTTATAGCTTTGTCGGTAGGTATGGGTTTTAGTTTTGCTATAACTCCATTAATTGCCGAGGCAGAAGGAGAAGGAGATATCAAGAAAGGAAGAAACTTGTTTCATCAAGGAGTTTTCCTTTGTATAATAATCGGTTTATTACTATTTGTGGGTCTGATATACTTCGAGACTATATTAGGATACCTTAATCAGGATGAAGAAGTGATAGCCTTGGCATTGCCGTATTACAGAATAGTTATATGGTCTATGGTACCAATGATGATATTCCAATCTATCAAACAATTTGCAGATGGATTATCGGAGACTAAACATGCTATGCGTGCTACCATTATGGCTAACGTACTTAACGTTATACTAAACTACTTACTTATATATGGAACATTTGGTTTCCCTAGGTTAGAGTTAGAAGGAGCTGCTATAGGTAGTCTTATAGCTAGAGTGTTTATGATACTAGTACTGTGGTTATTCATAAGAAAAAGAAAAGTATTTAAACCTTATTTACAGAAAATAAAAGAGTTCAAGATACATAAAGAAACTATAAATAAACTATTGACTATAGGTTATCCTACTTCATTGCAAATGTTGTTCGAAATGGGTTTTTTCGCAAGTTGTGTAATGCTTGCAGGAGTATTAAGTGTTAACGACCAAGCAAGTAACCAGATAGCACTTAACTTATCGTCTATGACTTATATGGTAGGTGTAGGATTAGGAGTAACAGCATCTATAAGAATAGGTAATTATAAAGGAGCTAAAGATTATAAAGGGCTTAAAAGAATAGCTATATCTATACTTTTGTTGACTTTTGTAATAGAAATATTATTTGCAGCTGGTTTTATACTAGCCAAAGACTTCTTACCAACTATATATATAGACAATTTGGAAGTAATACAAACAGCATCAGTTCTTCTGGTAATAGCTGCTATTTTCCAATTATCTGACGGAATACAAGTAGTAGTACTTGGAGCTTTAAGAGGATTACAAGACGTAAAGAAACCTATGTATATTACATTTTTCGCTTACTGGGTAATAGGTTTCCCTACTTCTTACTATTTAGGATTACATACCTATTTAGGAGCAGAAGGTATATGGATAGGTTTATTAGTAGGATTGACAGTTTCCGCAGTATTATTGTATATTCGCTTCCACAAACTATCTAACAAATTGATAAAAGAAAATAAATAAAATGGAAATACCTAAATTTTTGATGGGAGACAACTCTGAATATCCAGAGTCTATATTTGTAGTACATACCGAATTCCCAAGGTTTGTGATAGACCTAAAAGACGACGAAATAAGTATAATGGAAGACTTAGACGAACACGACAGAGAGGAATTTGAAATACAAATGGCCAAATACGTCGAAGAAGCAACACATTTCTACGACAAAGAAATAGCTACTTACGAAGATTAAAACACAATAATATAGATATTATACCAGTTGAATCTCCATCTGTCATATATAAATAGTTTCTTTTCTCCTTTATCTGCGTTAAAAAACAGAACCATAGCGATGCTATGCTTAGATTTTTTGCCTTGCTAAAGAAAAAAATAATTCTATTTCTTTTATG
>JABSPL010000103.1 GCA_013215105.1 Flavobacteriaceae bacterium | reverse complement strand
GTCTAGCAAGAAAGGCAATTGATAACTAGTACCGTCTAACTGCCATTTAGCTTCCGCAAACATTAAGCTGTCAACATCCGCCCCGAATATTAGTTCTAAGTCTTTGTTTTGGCTTACCATGTATATGGTTTCGTTACGGCGGTATTTGTGGATTTTATCTTTTATTCTTATGCTTAACTTATATGTAGACTACTCTATAGGGCTTATCATTATCATTGTTATTTTATTGTCAGATATCCAAAAGGAAATATGTTTATATACACTTTCTAATTCTTTTTCTTTTGAAGAAATGTAAACTGAAAGTGTTTTTTCTTTATAATCCATTTCATCTTCTTTCCCTATTTTATACCCCTCTATATATGATTTACAGGAAACAGTTAATACATTCAGTTTATTTAAATCATCACCTACTCTAAAATCACCAAAACCTTTTAAAGTAATACAAGAATTTGGATTAGTTAAAGTTATTATATTGATATAGTCGTATTCATTGAGGTAATTAACTGTTAAACCATCATAAATATAATCTGTTTCAGTACTTTCCATTCCTATTTCTAGAGGATGAAATTTCTCTTCTATAGGTTTACCTAATCCTTTCATTAATTCTTTAATGTTTTCGGAATAAGGACTGTTTTTATTGAAAAAAATTTCATTTTCATTTACCACGTTATCTATCCCTGCTTTTAATTGAGCCTGTATATTGATAGTAAATAGAACTGTCAATAAGGGTATTAAAATTGTTTTTCTCATAATGTTAAATTATTAGTTAATTTTGTGTTTTATATTATTTGTTTTCAGATAGTCTTCGGTATTCAATACGTCGTATTTACCGGTATTGTTTTTATACACGTTTATATGTACATGTTGCCTCCATGTCTTTCCTTCTTTTAGTGTTCCATAGGCATTACCAGTAGCTCCTGTTAATCCTATTTGTTCTCCTTGTTCAAATGGCAATATCTAATTATTACATCTTTATTGTTAATTTTTGATTTTATTTGTATATCGTTACCTAAAGAGCCTACATAGGTACTTGAATATTTTACTTTCTTTTTCGATTTACCCCCAAAGTATTCATCTTTTTTTACTTTATCGAATATGCTTGTAACGACACCCTCGTGCATGCTATATATTTTAGTATTCTGTACGGCATATAAATCTATCCCTTTATGAGCTACACTTCCTCCTGTGTTTCTATCCAAATTAGAAGAACACACACCACTACTTCTGGTACAACCATGCATACCTCCATCTTTACCAGCCCCTGGGCTAGCCACTTCCATATCAACCAAAGGATTTCCCAACAACAACCCCTGCTGATTATCTGGTCCTAAAATAGCCTTTCCACTCCTATAAATCCTAAGCTTACCTATCATTTCATCACTTTGGTCATGAGTAATTATATATCATTTTCGAGTTTAGCTACACTTATATAAACAAGTGTCGTTAGTGTTTATTCATTGTAAATAGAAATTTTAGATATTTTTCCTTTTATTATTTGTATTCCAAAATGCAAACCATAATATTGTTCTTCTAAATACAAAGCACCTCCAAAAGTCAACTTTTCATTACTCTCTTGTTTTTCTTTATTGTGTTTTTTATCAAAGTAATAAGCTGAGATAGGAAATAATTCCTTTAATACATCAACCGAAGTACCTATAGTGAATTTCATATCATTATATGACATGTAGTATTTATTAGTAGTTATTTCCGAATTTGTTATACCTGAATTGTTGTTGAGAATATCATAGCTAATAGATAGATCGTACCATATTTCTCTATCATAGTCACCCCAAGTTAACGATTTAAATTTCAAATTAGGTGTATCATTCCAGTCGGGGTCATACGTATCTATAGTTATATTATCGGGTTGACCTATTCTATTTATTAAACCCTCAGGGGATTTTAAAATATTATCAAAACTAACTCCTTGTACCTTTAGTTTTTTGATATATACTTTAGCAGGCTTTCCTTCGTAACTCTTCACGTCTGATGTAACCTGCCCTAACAAGTTAAAACTTATCATAATAATTAATATTCTAATCATCTTTTTTATTTCCATCTTTATCAAATTTAGTTGTTATATATGTATCTGGAGAAACTTTAGAGTTATCTTTATATACTCAAGACAAGTATTATATCTTATTCGCTACCTACAGAAATATAAATTATTTTACGCTTAACTATTCCTATACTTAAATATCTTCCAATGTATTTATTTTTATCATAAATATCTGCACCAAAAGTCAATTCATCATTTCCGTCTTGTTCTTCTTGACTATATTTTTCATTAAAAGCAACCCATACTTTAGGGAAAATATCTTTTAGAATCTTATAATTATCACCTATTGAAAAAGACTTTTCTCTGTATGAGAATACGCTCTTATTAGAACCCTCTAAGTCTATAGAAACTAAACTAGCATTAGGTTTAAGCATATTGTAGTAATTATATCTGATAAATAAGGAATCTATCTCAATTAATGAATATTTCTCGGCATCATAAAACCCCGCAGCATCTACAGAGTAATTTTTAGTAGTAAATTTCATTTCTTTACATTTAATTTTCTCTTTAATCTTATCTATATCCTTATACTCTTCCCAATTAATGAAATTTATCTTTATAAAATTCACATCTATACCTGTATTGTTTTGTCCTAATAGGCTTATGCTAATTAGAAAAACACTTAAATTAATCATCTTTTTTATTTCCATTTTTATCAAATTTAGTTGTTATATATGTGTCTGGAGACACTCTAGAACTGTCTTTATAGCTGTCTTTATATATTTGTATATGAAGATGTTTATTAATAACCTTACAAGCATTACCCGTTTTACCTGTTGTTCCTATTTTATCTCCTTGTTCTATTTTATCTCCAACTTTTACGTCTACATCTGTGAGGTGAGCATAATATATCCAAATAGAACCTGTTCCTTTTTGATGTTCTGCATGGGTAGATTTAATAAGTATTTTATTTCCTAAAGCTTTATATTTATCACATCCAATTCCTGATACAGCTTTAATAACTTCTCCATCAAACATAGAGTATACATCAGTTCCTACGCTTGCTTTCAAATCTATTCCTTTATGGGCTTTGTTTTTATTTGTATAACTAGGTTCTATACTACATTTATATCCTACCCAATATCTAGTACAGCCATATAATCCTCCAATAAGAGAAACATTATTACTACCAGCCACTTCCATATCAACCAAAGGATTTCCCAACAACAACCCCTGCTGATTATCTGGGCCTAAAATAGCCTTTTGGTCTAGTCCCCTATTAATCGGACAAAATTCTTTTTCTTTTCAAATATAGTGAAAATATCACTAAATTAGCTATCGCAAGACGCTTCCAAAGGTGATTTTTGAACCGATGGTTGCATTTCAGGGTCTCTATGACCC
>JABSPL010000102.1 GCA_013215105.1 Flavobacteriaceae bacterium | reverse complement strand
ACCTTTTTATGATTGAAATTAGAAGAACAAAAAAACGATTATTCCCTTTTACAGAAATAATCGTTTTGTATTATTGTTTTCGAAGCATTACTTAGGAAGTCTATCTTTGACTAGCCCAAATATAAAAGCTCCTAATAAAGCTCCTGCTAACACTACTACTATACCATAAACCCCATGCCCTATCAATACGTACATAGGTCCTGGGCAAGCACCAGCCAAAGCCCAACCAAAACCAAATATAACACCTCCTATTACAGTTCTGTATCCTGCAGGACTTTTGGGTGTCACCGATATTTGAATGCCTTTATAATCTTTTATTATGCCTTTTTTAAACATATACATCATTATAGTTCCTAGTAAAATAGTAGAACCTATTATGCCATACATATGAAAAGATTGGAACTTAAACATTTCATATATTCTATACCATGAAACTGTTTCTGCTTTTGTCATAACTATACCAAACAATATTCCTATTGCCAAAAATTTTATATATTTCATATTTTAAAATATTAGAGGGAAAATAAACCAGGTCATAATAAGACCACCTACAAAAAAACCAATAGTTGCTATAAGCGAAGGTAATTGAAGACTGCTAAGCCCAACTATTGAATGACCAGAAGTACACCCACCTGCGTAACGAGCTCCAAATCCCACTAACAAACCACCCAAAAGTAATATAGCAAATCCTTTCACACTCAAAACGGCATCTAAACCAAATATAGATTCAGGAACTAAAGAGTCGGTAGAATACACAATACCTAGCTTAGATAAATCAGTCAAAGTATCAGCACTTATTTTAACTTCAGGATTACTTGTCATAAAACTCATAGCAATGAAGCCTCCTATTACAGCTCCAAGAACCACAACTAAGCTCCAGTATTGAGGTTTTATATCCGATTTAAAATTACTTGATACTTTACTAGCTCCTGCGACAGAACATAGAGTATCCAAATTAGAAGACATTCCAAATCTTTTTCCGAAAAAATAAGACAAAAACATAGTTAACGCAATTACAGGGCCTCCTATATACCAAGGCCAAGGGTCTAATAAAAAATTCATATTATTTTGATTAAAATTTTAATTTCCACAAAATTATAGAATAAAGATAAATTGATAAGTGATAAATGTTACAAGCTACTTTAATACTTCTATTTTGTTTCTATACAATTTTATCAATCCTGACCTCTCTAGTTCTTTCAACGTTCTTGAAACTACCACTCTAGAAGTATTCATATCGTAAGCGATATTTTGATGTGTGGTTATTATAGTGTTATCTTTAAGTAAATTAACTCTATCTCTAAGGTGTTTTAATAGTCTTTGATCCATCTTCATAAAAGCCAAAGTATCTATCGTATCTATCATTTCATTAAGTCTTACATTATAGCTTTCGAGTATAAATGTTCTCCATGTTTTGTATTTGACTAGCCATTTATCCAAAAATTCTAAAGGAATTGATATTATTTCAGAATCTCTTTCTGCTATAGCTTTTATTTTAGACTTAGTACCATACATAGAAGTTCCGAATGAAGATGCACAAGTATCTCCTTTTTCTAAGAAATACAATATTATTTCCTCTCCATTAGAATCTTCTCGAAGTATTTTAACAGCTCCACTTATCAAAAGAGGTATAAAAGCCACCTCCTCATTCATATCTATAAGTAAGTCGTTAGCTTTAACCGACATCAACGAAGAAACTTCTTCTATTTCTTTTATTAACTCATCTTCAAAAACAGAAGAATAGTGATCTCTTATTTTAGATCTTGCTATTTTATTAATCATAAGGGGTTTAATATTAAATATTTCTTTCTTTTTTTATTGTTTCATAAGCGTTTTGTATTTTTATAAACTTATTTTTCACTCCTTCAGCATACTCGTCTCCTAAGTACTGAAACTTATCGGGGTGATGTTTTTTTATCATTTCTCTATAAGCTTTTTTAATTTGAATATTACTAGAACTACTCTCTACTCCAAGTACTTTATACATATAAGAACTATTACCTACCAAAAACATAGACTTCATAGATTCGAAACTACTACTGTTTAAACCTAAATAAAAAGACATTTGCCTTAGTAAATAAATTTCCTCAATAGATACTAAATCATCTGATTTAGCAATGCTAAACAAATAATGTAGCAATTGTATTCTGTATTGGTAATTAGTTTCTATTCTTATTTGTTTACAGATAGCTATATAAGATATATGCCTGTCTTCATGTATCTTATTAAAAAGAATAAATATATTATTAGATCGTTGGACTCCATATAGCTTCACAAAATAGCTATTTACAAACTTCAACTCTCGTTCATCTATTTTATTATCAGCTTTTACTACAAAAGAAGATAATATAAGTAAACTTATCTGAAAATCACCTGCTGACATATTAGTCTTTACATTATCAGTAGACCTAAAAGTATCTTTAAGATTACAAGCTATATTGTTGAATGATTTTTTTAAAACCTCTCCTATATAGCCATAAAGACTAAATCCTAAATCACTGCCTATCCATTTATTAATATCCATATCACTACAAAGTTATGAATTTATAAGCAAATATCATATTATAAACGTCATAAAATACTCTCCCCGTTCATGTTAGTCGTCAAAACACTACTCATATAATCGAAAAAAGGACGTAATAATACATAGCCCTCTATTACTTTTTTATGGAAATCTGGAGATAAAACATCCTTATTAGAAAATTTATGTAAAAAGTAATATTGTTTTTTTCTTATCAAATCGATATTAGGATCTTCTTTAGAAAAACCTTTAGGAGAAGTCTTAAGTTCATTACCTACTATAGTTCCAAAAAAATCTTTAAATTGCTTATTGTTTATAATATCTCTGAATTCTTCAGAATCAAGCTCCAATTCTTGTCTTATTCTCTTAAGATCATCTTTGTTAGGAGCAAAAAAACCTCCACCTATATAAGTACTACCTTCTTCTATATGTAAATAATACCCTCCTCTAAGCTCATTGGTCGCCCTAGTCATATTGGCTCCAAAATATGTTTTATAAGGAGTTTTGTCTTTAGAAAAACGAACATCTCTATATATTCTATAAGAATGTAATTTCTCTAAATTATCTGATTCGTTAAGTTTTTCGAAAATATAATTGTAAAAGCCTTTTACCTTTTCCAATTCGGTGTTGTAGTCGTTTTTATTGGCATTAAACCAATCTCTATTGTTGTTTTTTTTTAAATTTTCTAAATAGTCAAAAACAGATTTATCAATAATTTTAGAGCTCATAATATATTTATAATAAGCTCTAAAATTAGATATTTTTTTTGGTAACCAAAGATAAAATCAATTATTCTTAAAAAAGACCATGTATTTGAGCATCTATTTTAGATATTATATCCCCTAAATCTTCTTTGTTTTTCACAAAATCTATATTGTTAGCGTCTATTATCAACAGCTTACCCTTGTCATAGCTCTTTATCCAACTCTCATACCTTTCATTCAATTTACTCAAATAATCTATGCTTATAGTGTTTTCAAAATCACGCCCTCTTTTGTGTATTTGCCCAACCAAAGTACTTATATCTGCTTTCAAATATATCAGTAAATCGGGAGGAGAAACAAGTATTTCCATCAATTCAAACAAAGAAGTATAGTTCTCATAATCCCTATCGTTCATCAAAGCCATTTCGTTAAGGTTAGGAGCAAATATTTTAGCATCCTCGTATATAGTTCTGTCTTGTATTATAGTTTTATTTTCGTTTCTAAAATCTATTATTTGCCTAAACCTATCATTTAAGAAAAACACTTGTAAGTTAAAAGACCATCTATTCATATCTTTATAGAAATCGTCTAAATACGGATTAGCTTCTACATTTTCCAAATGCGGAGTCCAGTTATAATGCTTTGCTAATAACTTAGTTAATGTCGTTTTCCCTGCTCCTATGTTCCCTGCAATGGCAATATGCATAATTGTTTTTTTATAGTTTTTGAATATTCAAAATTAACTTTTTTTTAAGATTAAAAAGATATTTTACAATATTTTTATCCTAAAAATAAATTAAGCCCTAATTATGCAGGTTTAAAATATTTTATTGTTTTGAATAATACTATATTTACCGAAAATATAAAACAATTCTTATGGAGTCAAAATGGGTAACTATTAAAGAATATTCGGATATATTATTCGATTTTTGCGAAGGAGTAGCCAAAATAACAATAAATAGACCTGAGGTATACAATGCTTTTAGACCAGAAACAAATATGGACATGCTAGACGCTATGGACATATGTAGAGAGGATCCTAAAATAGACGTAATAATACTTACTGGTACTGGAGACAAAGCGTTTTGTTCGGGTGGCGACCAAAATGTAAAAGGTATAGGTGGTTATATAAGCGAAGATGGAACTCCTAGACTTAATGTGCTCGATTTACATAAGAAAATAAGAGAAATACCTAAGCCTGTAATAGCTATGGTTAACGGTTATGCTATAGGTGGAGGACATGTATTACATGTTATTTGCGACCTTACTATTGCTAGTGAAAATGCTATATTTGGACAGACTGGACCTAAAGTAGGTAGTTTTGATGGTGGATTTGGTTCTTCGTATTTAGCCAGAATGGTGGGTCAGAAAAAAGTTAGAGAAATATGGTTCTTATGTGACCAATATTCTGCAAAAGAAGCAGAAGACATGGGGATGGTTAACAAAGTAGTTCCTTTAGAAGAATTGGAATCTACAACAATGGAATGGTGTAGAAAAATACAAAAAAGAAGCCCGATGGCTCTAAGAATGATCAAAAGATCGTTGAATGCTGAACTTGATGGTCAACATGGTTTAATGCAACTGGCAGGAGATGCTACTCTTATGTATTATATGATGGAAGAAGCTCAAGAAGGTAAAAATGCGTTTTTAGAAAAAAGAGAGCCTAACTTCAAAGATTTTCCTAAGTTCCCTTAATCAGAAAAACATAATGTTTAATTTTTTATAAAAAAAGATGAGCCAAAGCAAAGATAGGTATAAAGGTAGAGGTGTATCTTCTCAAAAAGAAGACGTACATAAAGCAATCAAAAATATAGACAAAGGACTTTTTCCTAAAGCTTTTTGTAAGATAATACCCGATTACTTAACCAACGATCCTGAGTATTGTATAGTTATGCATGCCGATGGAGCAGGAACCAAGTCATCTTTGGCTTATACATATTGGAAAGAAACAGGCGATATATCGGTATGGAAAGGCATAGCTCAAGATGCACTTATCATGAATATAGACGACCTAATATGTGTAGGTGCTACCGATAATATACTGTTATCATCGACTATAGGTAGGAATAAAAACAAAATAAATGCAGATGTGCTTTCGGCTATAATAAACGGAACCGAAGAGATTATTACTGACCTTAGAAAACATGGTGTAACCATACATAGCACAGGTGGAGAGACTGCTGACGTAGGTGATTTGGTTAGAACTATAATTGTAGACTCTACAGTTACAGCTCGTCTAAGGAGAGACAAAGTTGTTGATAATGCCAATATAAAAGCAGGTGATATTATTGTTGGTTTAGAGTCTTTTGGTCAAGCTTCTTACGAAACCAGCTATAACGGAGGGATGGGAAGTAACGGTCTTACCTCTGCAAGGCACGATGTTTTTAATAAAGAAATAGCTGACAAATATCCTGAAAGTTACGATAACGAAATACCCGAAGATTTAGTCTATACTGGTAAAGCCAACCTTACTGATAAAGTTAAAAACAGTCCTTTGGATGCTGGTAAATTGGTACTTTCACCTACTAGAACTTATGCCCCTATCATAAAGGAAATACTAAGTAAATATTCTCCTAAGGAAATACACGGAATGATTCACTGTAGTGGTGGTGCTCAGACCAAAATACTTCATTTTGTAGATAAACTTCATATAATAAAAGATAATTTATTTGAAACACCTCCATTATTTGAGATGATACAAAAACAATCAAATACTGACTGGAAAGAAATGTATCAAGTATTCAATATGGGGCATAGAATGGAGCTATATATACCTAAAGAGTATGCTAATGATATTATTAAAATATCCGAAAAATACAATGTGAGAGCCAAAATAGTAGGTCGAGTTGAAGAAAACGACATTAAAAAGCTTACTATCAAATCAGAGTATGGAGTCTTTGAATACTAATACATATAGAGAGTCATCTGGTTGGATGACTCTTTAAATAAAAACAAACAATAAAATGTACTACTAATACACAATCTTTTGTATAAGAACCTTTTCCAAATAAGATTCCTTTCCTTTCTTTTCTATTCTTAAATTATATTTTCTAGCTAAGTAAAAACACTTATTTTGACTATCAACTATCACATCAGAAGAAAGATCAAAAAGACTCTCTTTTAAGAATTCAACATCTTCAAATTCTTGATCAGGAACTAACCTGGATATTCTCTGCTCACGCACCAAACCATCTTCTTCTATCTCTATTAAATAATATTGATTATCGCCCAAATTACTAAGTAATTTTACTTTATTAGTAGATGTTTCTAACTCTATAAAATCAATATCCGATACAGAAAAAGGTTCTTTACCGTAATGATCTATAGGTATAAAGTTCTTATCCAGAACAAATATATCAAACCCATAAAGGTTATAATAAGGTTGGCTAGATTGTTTACTCTGTCCATTAACCACTATGACTTGCTCCGATTTGGAGTATAATACATAGTTATCCCCTACTTTACTTATGTGATTTATCTTATTTAATAACTCGCCTTTAAATTTTTTATTCAAATAAATACTTGCCTTATCTCTATAACTTAGATTAATATCTCCTCTTTTACTTAAGTTTATAGTTTGAAATATTTTCTCAGTAGACGATATATTACTAACATTAAATATTCTTAGATTACAATATCTATCTTCAATAGCAAAAACAGGATTAACTATACGTTTATAAGTATTCTCATCACCAAATTCGAAATCTATTCTCTGTTTTAGCTTACCTTTGTTGTCAAAACGCACTATTTGAAAGTCTGTTTTTTTATATGTTTCATATCCATTTTTATGATAACCAAAAACAGAAATAAGACCTGTAATATTCATTTCATCATCATAAACAGGTTTTCCGTACGACCTAAGCTTCCTATCTGCATCAAAGACAATATCCTGAACTTTATATTCTTTGGTATTGTTATTATAAACTACTACTTTATATTTAGAAAAATCTTTTTTCAGATGAAACCAAAAGATATCAATATCCTTATTTTTAATATTACCAGGGTAATCTATTAATTTATAGTCCTTAAATTCTTCTGCCGAAGCTAATTCTTTTACTATTTCTACTTCTTTTTTAACTCTAAAAAAATTACTAAAATGTTCTTTAGTTATATATTCATATGTTCCTTTGTATGTAATAGGCCTCATTTTGGTAGTTCCAAAAAAACCATCTCCTCTAAACTCTAAGCCTTCTACCGTTTTATAAGCTTCATTTAATTTAGTGAAATAAGGAAGTACTGTATTAATGTCTTTATAATAATATTGAGCCAAATATTTATTTTGTAACGATGATTTCGGGTAATTATAGTCATATACTCTCAAATTACTAGGTAAATCATCTATATTGTGAAATACATTTTTAGAACCTATAGTATCTCTAATAGTCATTTTATTCAGGTCAATTCTTTTCTCATATATATAAGATGTATGGTTATAATTCCTATCCTTCTTTGGATAATTTTGCTCTAGAATATAATCTATCTTTTGTTTGTTTTCTTTTGAAGGAGGTTTAGTATCTAAATACTCTATTTTCATATTAGCCTTAGTCGCATTATGACTATATATGATAATCTCCGATTTGGAGTCGTTTAAAGTCCAATTTATAAAATTCACATCTTCTTTCTGTATATTTAAAGATAAAGAAGTCTCTGCTTTTTTTAATTGAGCACTACAATACATTGATGCGATAATAAGTCCTATTATCATAATATCTTTTTTCATAATCTTTTTTTTTAGCAATTCTGAATAGCTAATATACAAAACTCTGATTAACAATGCGTTGTATTTTTAGTTTTATTTTATTTTTTTATACTTTTATACTTTAGAATATTTCAAAAAAACCTGTAAAATAAAACATGAAGATTAATAAATATTTAAAAATAATTATATTAATAATTACTCTAATAAGTCAAAAACTCTCACTCGATTTTTTAGCTTTAAACCCTAAGTTAGTAGACAACTATTACTCTGATACATTGTACCCGTTAATATCATCTTCGTTAAGATTTATATTTGGCTTTATACCTTTTTCGGTAGGAGATATTATATGGATGATACTTATATTTATAATATTGTATGAATTTTATTTTATAATAAAAAAACGATTTAAACCAGGATTCTCTCATCTAGTCAATGTGCTTATTTTTATAAATATATTGTTTTTTAGTTTCTATGCTTTATGGGGACTTAACTATTACAAAAGTCCTTTGAAAGATAAATTAAATTTGTCTTTTATAGATTACACTACCGATGAATTGATAAAAACTACTACTGATAAAATATATAAAGTCAATTATTTATATGATTGTTTAATTCAAGAAGGTACTTTCGAAAGCACTCAACTTAATGATATGTACCTAAAAGCCAAAGAAACTTACGACGTAACAAGTGTTCAATACAGTATGTTTGAATATAAAAACCCTTGTATAAAAGACTCTATGTTTAGTACCCTTATGAGTTATATGGGGTTTACAGGTTATCTTAATCCTATAACCTTAGAGGCTCAGATAAACACTAAACCTTATAAAGTAGGCATACCTTTTACTATAAATCATGAAATAGCGCATCAAATCGGCTATGCTTCTGAGGCTGAAGCTAACTTTGTTTCGTATATAGTATGTGTAAAAGGAGGAGATGACTTGTTCAAATACAGTGCGTACTATTCTTTTTTAAAACACTGTTTATCTGAAATTTATAAAAGAGATAAAGAACTATTTTATAGCACAAGAGCTAGTTTGAATAAAGGAGTTTTACAACAAATGAAAAGTCAATATGAGTTTTGGAACAAATACGAAAACAAAGCCGAAGTAGTGTTTAAAAAAGGTTATAACGGATACTTAAAACTTAACAAACAAGCTAACGGAATCAAAAGTTATAGCATGTTTGTTAATTTAGTAATAGAGTATGAGAATAAAAATGGTTTTTTAGAGCTTTAATATAGACCTCTTATATTAAAAATCATTAGATTTGTTTTTTGTAAATACAGATAAAATTATGTTGATAATAGGAATAACAGGAGGTACTGGAAGTGGTAAAACTACGGTAGTTAATCAAATATTGAAAGAGTTTGCTTCGGAAGAAGTTGGGGTGATATCACAAGACTCATATTATAAACAAACCGATAATATGAGTTATGAAGAACGTACCAAGATAAACTTTGACCATCCAAGGTCTATAGATTTTGAACTTTTAATATCTCATATAAAAGACCTAAAAGCTGATAAAATAATAGAACAACCAGTTTATTCTTTTGTAACTCATAACAGAACATCTGATATTGTAGTCACTCACCCTAAGAAAGTCATGATAGTAGAAGGTATACTTATACTTAATAATTCAGAGCTAAGAGACCAGTTTGATATCAAAATATTCGTTCATGCCGATGCTGACGAAAGATTGATAAGAAGAATCAAAAGAGATATAACCGAACGAGGTAGAGACATAGATGAGGTATTAACCAGATATCAACAAACTATAAAACCTATGCACTTACAGTTTATAGAGCCTACCAAAAATTTTGCTGACATTATTATACCTTACGACAGACACAACAATGTAGCCATTGACATAATGAAATCGGTTATAAATAATAGAATTTTTCAGGATAAAAACAACTAATGAAACTTGACTTTTCGAAAATAAAAAAAGTAATTGTCTTTATAAAAAACAATATCTATAAAATAATGTTACTGCTTTTTGTTATATGGATATTATTAATTGACGAGAGCTCCTTTGTTAATCAACGTAAATTAACAAAGGAAATAGAGTCTTTGGAAGCGACTATAAGAAGTTATAAAAAACAGATAAACCAAAACAATAAGCTTATAAATGTTTTATCTAACAAAAAAGGTATAGAATCATTTGCTAGAGAACAGTATTTGATGAAAAAAAGAAATGAAGATATATTTATAATAACTTACGATACTTTAAAATAAAATAATGAAATATCTAACTAATATAGGGCTCTATTTTATGATGCTCAAAAAAGTTTTTACAAAACCTGAAAAATGGAAGGTTTTCAAGACTGTTTTAATCAAAGAAATAGAAGACCTAGGAGTGAAAAGCATAGGTATAGTCGCATTTATCTCCTTGTTTATGGGGGGAGTTGTAGCTATACAAACCTCTCTTAACCTCAATAACCCACTAATCACTAGTTATCTGATAGGTTTCGCGACCAAACGATCTATGATTTTGGAGTTTGCTCCTACTTTTATATCGGTTATTTTGGCAGGTAAAGTAGGTTCTTATATAGCTTCGAGTATAGGTACTATGCGTATTACCGAACAAATAGATGCTTTGGAAGTTATGGGTATCAATTCTCTTAATTATTTGGTTTTGCCCAAAATAATTGCGGTTTTGTTCTTTTACCCTCTATTAGTTATGCTAGCTATGACTTCTGGAGTATTCGGAGGATGGTTGGCCGCTGTTCTTACTGGGCTATTTTCTAGCGAACAATATATAACGGGTATACAGTTAGATTTTGACATTACCCTTATAAGATATGCCATTATTAAGGCTACCATTTTTGCTTTCATTATAGCTACAGTTCCTGCTTACCATGGTTATCACGTCAAAGGAGGTTCTTTGGGTGTAGGTAGAGCAAGTACTCAATCGGTGGTTTGGACTATGGTCATAATAATATTATTAAATTACTTCTTAACTCAAATAATACTAGGATAATGATAATTACAAAAGATATTTATAAAAGTTTTGATAATACTCCTGTCCTAAAAGGTATTTCTACAATCTTTGAAGAGGGTAAAACTAGTCTTATAATAGGACAGAGTGGTTCTGGTAAGACTATAATGATGAAAATACTACTAGGGCTTATAAAACAAGACTCCGGTACCGTATCATTCGGAGACAAAATAAGCTCTGATCTTGACAGGAAAGGACAAATGCAACTCAGAAAAGAAATAGGCATGGTTTTTCAGGGTTCCGCCCTGTTCGACTCTATGACTATAGAAGAAAATATAATGTTTCCTATAAGAATGTTTTCGGACGAAAGTAACGAACAAATGAGGCATAGAGCCAATTTGGCACTCAAAAGAGTTAACCTAACCGACGTAAACAGCAAAGTTCCTTCGGAATTGTCGGGTGGTATGCAAAAAAGGGTTGCTATAGCCCGAGCTATAGTTATGGAGCCTAAATACTTGTTTTGTGACGAACCTAATTCGGGATTAGACCCTAAAACAGCAGTAGTTATAGATAATTTAATACAAGAAATAACCAAAGAATACTCTATCACTACCGTAATAAACACTCACGATATGAACTCTGTAATGGAGATAGGCGAAAAAATAATATTTTTAAAACAAGGAATCAAGCAATGGGAAGGCAGTAATCAAGAGATCTTTAAAACTGAAAACCAGTCGGTTGTTGATTTTGTTTATAGTTCAAATTTATTTAAAAAAATAAGAGCATCTTTTTTTTAAAAAAGCTTTGGCTAATCTAAAAACATATCATATATTTGCAACCGCTAAAAGACCTCCTTATATAAGGGGTTGAATAGTGAAAAAGACTTGGTAGCTCAGCTGGTAGAGCACCTCCCTTTTAAGGAGGTGGTCCTGGGTTCGAACCCCAGCCAAGTCACTTATTTTTATTAAAAGCATTTTTTTACATTGGTGAGATACTCAAGTGGCCAACGAGGGCAGACTGTAAATCTGCTGCGCAAGCTTCGAAGGTTCGAATCCTTCTCTCACCACTACCGACTTGGTAGCTCAGCTGGTAGAGCACCTCCCTTTTAAGGAGGTGGTCCTGGGTTCGAACCCCAGCCAAGTCACAAAAAAGCCTTTCTTTTATTAGTTAGGCTTTTTTTGTGTTTTAGATTATCGTCAGTCTTAATATTACAACACAAAAAAGCCACCCTATAAGGTGGCTTTTTTGTGCTCATGTGATTTTCTACAAAACAGACTTAAACTGCTTCAAAAACCTAATGTCGTTCTCGTAGAACATACGTATATCAGGTATCTGATACAATAGCATTGCTATACGCTCTATTCCCATTCCGAAAGCGAAACCGCTATATTTTTCAGGATCTATATTTGTATTTTTTAATACATTTGGGTCTACCATACCGCAACCACCTATTTCTAACCAACCTGTTCCTTTGGTTATTTTATGGTCAACTTCGGTTTCTAATCCCCAGTATATGTCTATCTCGGCACTTGGTTCTGTAAATGGGAAATAAGATGGTCTTAGTCTTATCTTAGACTTACCAAACATTTCTTTGGTGAAGTATAATAATGTTTGCTTCAAATCGGCAAAAGACACGTTTTCGTCTATATAAAGTCCTTCTACCTGATGAAATATACAATGTGCTCTTGCTGAAATATCTTCGTTACGAAAAACTCTTCCTGGAGATATTGTTCTCATTGGCGGTTCGTTTTTCTCCATATACCTTACTTGTACCGACGAAGTGTGAGTTCTAAGTAACAAATCAGGGTTTTGCTCTACAAAGAAAGTGTCTTGCATATCTCTTGCAGGGTGGTGCTTTGGCAAGTTTAATGCCGTAAAGTTGTGCCAGTCATCTTCTATTTCTGGTCCTTCGGATACCGTGAAACCTATTTTAGAAAATATTTCTACTATTCGGTTTTTTACTATTGTTATAGGATGTGACGAACCAAACTCTACTCCTTCGGCAGGACGTGTAAGGTCGTCGTAGCTACTTTTGAATTCTTTATTATCCTCTAATTTTTCTTTTAGAGAATTTAGCTTTTCTTGAGCTGCATTTTTCAATTTATTCAAAGACTGTCCACATTCTCGTTTCACAGAGCTATCAACGGTCTTAAATTCTGAAAACAATTCACCTATAACACCTTTTTTACTAAGATATTTTATTCTGAATTGTTCTAACTCCTCTTTAGAATTAGTAGTAAAACCATCTATCTCAGCAGATGTCTTATTTATTAGCTCAATCATTATAGTTCAAATTTTATATCTGCAAATTTAATAAAAGAATGAAAATTACACTCTTATTTATAGTTTTTTTTATTACAAAGCTCAAATTTACTTGTTTTATATATTTGTTAGTCTTATTATCTTCATAATAAATTTATTTTATACCCGAAAAATGACATTTAACATATACCCTTAGATAATATTTGAGTAATTTAGCCATATGAAAACCAATCATAAATACATATCAATATTTTTGACTATTACCCTTCTTGTAGGAGTGATGGTTAATATTATTGTATATATTAGTTTTATGGTTAATCAAGATTATATAGCCAAAGTTCTTTGTATAGAGAAAGAGCAACAAACTGGTTGTAACGGTAAGTGTGAATTGCAAAAACAAATAAAGAAATACAATTCACCAGCCAGCAACAACCCTATAGAAAATAATAAAAAACTACCTTTTATCAAATTGGTGTTTTTTATATCTCAATATGATTTTATTTTAAGTAAATGTTTTGAATATGATTCTGAATCAAAAATTTTAAGTGAAGACACATTTATTCATACATTATATTACGATGTAGAAACTCCTCCTCCCAATTATATCTCTTTTTCGGCTTAAAAAAGCCTTTGATAAGATTATAATAAATATTCACATGTCTTAAATGTGAGTAAATGGAGTACTAATGCGTAAAAACAAACAAAATGAAATTTAATAATATATATATAGTAGCACTTATAATAACTTTATTTGTAGGCTGTAAAGAAAGTCAAGTTATAGAAGAAATAATAAAATCTTCAATATCTTTAGAAGATTATACCTTGACAGAAACAATGAGTATAGAAGGATATTACTTGGAGATATACACAAGTAAAGGAGAATTTCAAACAGGTAATAACGTTCTTTATTTCAAAGTAAACAAAGTAGGTGCAGAAGACTTAGGTTCAGTAGATAATATGGTAATAAAACCCGTAATGAATATGATGAAGATGAATCATTCTTGTCCTGTTTATGGTTTATCTGAAGTTGGGGGAGGTATATATTCCGTATCAATAGCTTTTCAAATGTCCGGTAATGATTGTTGTAAATGGAGTTTGACTATAGACTTAGATATTGATGGAGAAACTAAAACTTTTTCTAAAGAGATAATAGTATTACAAGCTGAAAAACAAAATATAACAACTTTTGTAGCTAACGAGACTAGCTATATAATGTTTTTGGTAGAGCCATCTGCTCCTGTAAAGGGAGTTAACGACATTAATATAGGTCTATTCAAAATGGAAAATATGATGTCTTTTGCTGTAGTGGAAGATTACACTATGACTTTAGACCCTCAAATGCCTTCGATGGCTCATGGTTCTCCTAATAATGAAAACCCAGTTTTTGATATTGAAACAGGTTTATATAAAGGTGTATTAAACATGACTATGAGTGGTTATTGGGTTCTTAATATGACATTAACTAATACTGAAGATAATCTAGTTAAAGGAGAGTTATTAACTGATGAAGTAAATCAGAGTAGTCTTTTCTTTGAGATAGAATTCTAAAAATTTATCTTTTTTTATGGAAATATTTGGGTAAGCCTATCTTGTCTTGCCCAAATATATAAACTTATCAAATATGAGGATGATAACAAAAATAACAGTAATACTACTATTGGTCAATACAATGTTTTCTCAACAAAAAGACAGTTTAAAAGTTAATAAACTTCAGGAAATAGTCGTTTTGGGTAAGAAAGCAAATAAACAAAAAAAGCACACCAGTATAGAGGCATATATGGAGACTTCGACCAAAGTAAACATGATACGCAGGGGTAATTATGCTTGGGAGATGTCGTTAAATTCTATGACTAGCCAGAGGATTAATACCACCATAGATGGGATGCAAATATTTCCGGCTTGTACCGACAAAATGGATCCTGTGACCTCTTATGTTGAGGTTGTGAATATGGACGAATTAGAGCTTAATTCGGGGCAGAAAGCTACAGAATACGGTAACGTAATAGGTGGTGGAGTTAATATGAAATTGAAAAAGCCAAGTTATTTTGGCGATGGCTTAAAAATAGATAATTATATAAACTACAAGTCTAATTCTAATTACAGAAGTGTTGCCACTAATATAAAATATAGCTTAAACGATTTTTTTGTAAGAGTAAATGGTGTTTACAAAAAAACTGACAATTACAAATCGGGTTCGGGAGAAGAAATACTTTATTCTCAGTTCCAAAAAACCAATATTTTCTTGCAATTTGGTTATATGTTCGATGAAAATAATAAAGTAGAGATTAATTATATAAGTGATGTGGCTAGAGACGTAGGTTACCCCTCTTTGCCTATGGATGTATCTATTGCTAAGGCGGATATTCTGTCGGTTTCTTATTTTTTAAAAGGAGAAGATACTTTTTTTGACAGTATAGAAACCAAAATTTACGCTAATAAAATACATCATATAATGGATGATACTCAGCGCCCCATTGTAGATATACGTATGGATATGCCTGGGTATAGCGATACTTATGGTTTTTATTCTAAAATAAAAATAAACAGAAAAAGGCATAAATTTCTTATAAATACAAACAGTTATTACAATAAATCCTTAGCTACTATGACTATGTATCCCGAGGATATAAACGAAAAAGATATGTTTATGTTCACTTGGCCCGATATAAGAACTTTTCAGGCGGGGGTGTATATAAGTGATAATTGGGATGTTAACAATAATATTTCATTAGATTTATCTTTAAGAAATAGCTTAGTCAAAAACAATGTAAATAGTGAAGAGGGCTTTAATAGTTTAGTTATATTTGATAAAAACGCTAATAAAACTAGATATTTATATCTTAATTCTACTTCAGTAGGAGTTTTAGAACAAAAAGAGAATCATTCTAATTATATTTCATTTTCTTATGGGGAAAGAGCTCCTTCGGTAAGTGAGGCTTATTGTTTTTATTTGTTTAATAGTTATGATGGCTACGATTATATAGGTAATACTAATCTTAAAAAAGAAAAATCGGTAGATATACAATACAAATACTCATTAAAATTAAAGAAATACAATTTAGTCTTTGAAGCTAGTCGTTTTTATATTATGGACTATATAGTAGGTTTTATAGACGAAAATATAGATGCTATGACTATAAGTGCCAATGGAGTTAGGGTTTATGATAATATTAATTTTGTCAATATTTATAATTTTAGTTTAGTTCAAAAGCTTGCTTTAAACAGGTTTATTGCTTTTGATTTATCGGCGTCTTATCATAAAGGTATAGATAATAATGATAACAATCTGCCTTTGATAAGTCCTTTTACTTACAATATGGGATTAGAAATATCTTATAAAAAAACTGTAACCAAAATAGAGTGCTTAGGTAACACTACTCAAAACAAATACAGTTCTCATTTTGGAGAAAACAAAACAGCTTCTTATAGTGTTCTTAACCTAAATACTAGTTTTAAAATAAACACTAATTACCAAGTTAAACTAGGCATAGACAATGTTTTAGATAAACAATACAGTACTTTTTCGGATTGGAATAATTTGGAAAGAAAAGGTATTGATCTGTATGTAAAAATAAAACTTATTCTTTAGCTGAAAAAAATATAGTTTATTAACTTTAATTTAACGCAATAAGTCCGTTTCTTGCATATTTTTGCAATGTTAAATTTTAATGAGAACAAATGGAAGATGTATATGTATTGATGCTAGTAGCCTTAACGGTATTAGCGGTAATAGATTTGGTAGTAGGAGTGAGTAATGATGCAGTTAATTTTCTAAATTCTGCAATAGGCTCTAAGGCTATATCTATAAAAACAATAATGATAATAGCTAGTTTGGGTATTGCTTTTGGGGCAGTTTCTTCTAGTGGGATGATGGAAGTTGCCAGAAAAGGTATTTTTGTACCTTCTGAATTCTTTTTTAATGAGATAATGTACATATTTATGGCGGTAATGATTACCGACATATTATTACTAGACGTTTTTAATTCTTTAGGGATGCCTACTTCTACAACTGTATCGATAGTATTCGAACTTTTGGGAGCAGCAGTTGCTATGGCGTTGATCAAAATATCGGCAGATAACACTAAGGTTTTATCAGACTTACCTACTTATATAAACACCGACAAGGCTGTTCAGATAATAGTTGGGATACTGCTCTCCGTGGTAGTCGCCTTTAGTATAGGAGCCATAGTTCAGTTCACTTCTAGGATGATATTTTCGTTCAAAATAGAAAGTAAAAAAGTATATATAGGGGCTTTATTCGGTGGTTTTGCACTTACTGCTATTACATATTTTATATTTGTAAAAGGAATAAAAGGGACTCCTTTTTATGGAGATATAAAAGACAGTATAGAAGGCAAAAACGCTATAATACTAAGTATTGGTTTTGTAGTATGGACAGCTATATCTGCTTTATTTATCAAAGTATTTAAGATAAATATATTTAAGGTTATAATAGTTATAGGGACATTCTCTTTGGCTATGGCATTTGCTGGTAACGACTTGGTTAACTTTGTAGGTGTACCAATAGCAGCTTGGAATTCGTACCAAGCATGGGTCGATTCAGGAGTTGCAGCTAATGAATTTTCTATGGGTATATTAGATAAAAAAGTTCCTTCTAGTACACTTTTACTATTGTTAGCAGGAGGTATAATGATACTTACTTTATGGTTTTCTAAAAAAGCTAAAAACGTAATAGAAACTGGAATAAGTCTTTCGAGACAAGGAGAAGGGAAAGAAAAATTTGATGCTAACCCAACATCTAGGATAGTTGTTAGGTTTTCTAGGGTTGTTAACGATGTTATTATTTATGTATTACCTGAAAGAACTATAGCTTGGATCAACAATAAATTTGAGAAACCAGTAGTTCATTTACCTAAAAACAAAACTTTCGAAATACCTGCTTTCGATATGGTAAGGGCTAGTGTTAACTTGGTTGTTGCAGGTATATTGATATCGATAGGTACTTCGTTAAAGTTACCTTTGTCTACTACTTATGTTACTTTTATGGTTGCTATGGGTACTTCTCTTGCCGATAGAGCTTGGGGAAGAGACTCTGCCGTTTATAGAGTTGCAGGAGTTATAAATGTAGTAGCAGGCTGGTTCTTGACCGCATTTGTAGCCTTTACGGTATCTGCTATTTTCCTTTATATTATAAGTATAGGAGGTGTAGCATCTATATCGTTCTTACTTATATTAGTGTTCACTCTTATGGGTAGAAACACTTTGAAATACACTAGGAAGAAAAAAGAAGAAAAGGAACAGAAGATTATAAGTAAAGCCGAATTGAAAAATGTAAAAGGTGTTGTAAAAGAAAGTTCTGACAATATAAATGCTGTTTTGTTAAGAGTAGGTAAGTTGTATACCAATGTTGTAAATGACTTGGCTTTGGGCGATTTTAATAAGCTTGGAAAAACAGATAAACACGTAGATAAACTAAATAAAGAAATAGACGAACTTAAGGATAATGTGTTCTTCTTTATCAAATCGTTAGACGAAAATTCTGTTCAGGCAAGTAGATTTTATATACTTGTATTGGGTTATTTACAAGATATAGCACAATCTATTAGTTATATATCGAGAGTTAGTTATAAGCATGTTAACAATCAACATAAAAACCTTAAAAAAGGTCAGGTTAAAGATTTGAAGCATATAAATAACGATTTACAAGACTTATTAGCTAAGATATCTATATTGTTCGAAAGTGATGATTATACTACTTTATCTTCTGTTATAGAAGAAAAGCAATTACTATTCAACAAAGTATCTGAATCTATAGAGAAACAAATAAAAAGAATAAGAACCGATGAGTCTAGTCAAAAGAATACTATGTTGTATTTTGGAGTTTTATTAGAGACAAAAGATCTTATTTCTGCTATTATGAGTATATTGAACTTATATGAAGAGTTTGATATTTCTGATTATACTAAAGAATTGAAATAAATTTATTATTTAAATACTAAAAGCCTCAATTTAATTATTGGGGCTTTTTTTTTTGGTTGTAATATGGGAATAAAGGTTGAAATAAATAATATATAGAGAGTTAAAACCTATAAATATCTTAGATAAGTTTCCTAATCCAGAATTAATAAACAATAGTAAGGCTATTAAACCGTCAAGAAGATTAGGTGAAGTTCTACTGAAAACCAAATACAATAAAGTTATACATGGAGTTTTATTAGCTGAAGAAATTGGACTAGACAGAATGAGAGCTAAAAACAAAGGCTTTAATGATTGGATAAGTAAATTAGAGAAAATACAGTAATTAAACAGGACTGTTAGACGTAATTTAATATCTTTGATTAAAGATGTTAAATTTAAAATAGAATTATGAAAAGAATCAATATACTATTAATTTTTATTATATTAGCTAATCTAATTGTTAATGCACAAGAAAAAGACTCACTTTATAACGATGATAATATTCTTTACAAATTCCCGTTTGAAAATAAATCTAAAAAGGATCGTAAAGTTTTTAAATTAAATATAAACTTTAGTCTTCTGGCAAAAAAACCTTTTTTTAAAGAATATAATAGAGTAACAAAGTTAACTAATTTTTATATTATAAAGGAAAATGGAACTTTTGATTATGTTAAGTCAACATATAATCATAATGGAAGATACAACGATTCTTTCAATCCTCTAGGGCTTATTCATGACGAGTCTAGTTTTATATACGGTCCAATATTATTAATTTTGGATGAGTTGTTTGAGTGAAATATAGTACTACTGGAAATAATATACTAGATAATATTTTTATATACTTAAACGTAAGATTTGATTCTTGCATATAACTTGTTTTTTACAAAAAAAGACATTTGTTTTTACTAAAAAAACCGGTTATATGTTTTATATTTGCAATAAAAATATATAAAATGAGTAGATTTGTATTTGTAATATTAGTTTCTTTGATATTAAGTTGTAGTTCTGATAGTAATGATTCAGATGTATATCTAATAAAATCGGTAACACATGTCGATTTTAAATTTAGTTATTTGGATGAGTTTTATTTTTATGATGGTGATTATATTACCGATATATATTATGGAGATGGAAGTCATGAAGAATACAAGTATGATGAAAAAGGTAATCTTACTAATACAGGAGCAGGATGGATTAATTACCTATATGATAATGAAAACAGATTAATAGAAGTTAAGAATTATAAAGAAGAAACTACTTACACTGTAACTTACGAAGGTCTTAAAACTACTGTTAATTCCTATAGGTCAGGAGAAATACACGAAACCTATGAGCATACTTTGAATGATAAAGGTCAAATTATCGAAATAAAAGATCTTACTCAAAAAGAAGCTTCTAACTATGCTACCCTCAGAGAATACTACTATGACAGTAGAGGTAACATAACTCATGTAATTTATTACGACTCTAAAGGTGTTCAAAAAGATATTCTCAGATATAAATACGATAATAATCCCAATCCTCTTTATTATGCGTATAAACATATATATAAAAGTATATATACTATAAAGTGTTTTAAAAATATACCTAATTATGTTACTTGGGGAATTACTCCTAACAATATGATATCTATAGGAGAAGAAGGAGATACAGTTTATCAGTACAAGTATAATGAATATGGCTACCCAATACTTATAGGTCATATTTACGATTATAATAAGGAGAATTATAAATCTATTGACACAGAGCTAATTTATTATTAATATCTCTCGTATTTTCATATATTTGATAGCAATATAAAATATATGAAAGAATACACCGATTTAAAAGATCATCACCAAGTAAAGTTAAAAGAATTAAACAAAAAATACAATATAATCAGCCTGTTAAGGTTTGTTATGTTTATCAGTTTTATGTTTTTCGTATATAAATTTATAGAAAAAAATGGAGTTGTTTTAGCAACTTATGCGGTAGTTTCGTTAGCTTTATTCCTTGTTCTTATGAGAATACACAGCAATGTGTCGACTAGGAGGAAGATAAGAAAACAACTAATAGCGATAAATGAAGACGAGATTATATACCTAAAAGGCGATAAAATACCCTTCGAAAACGGAATAGAATACAGCAATTCGAAACATCTGAATTCTTTCGATTTAGACGTGTTTGGTGATGAATCTCTTTTTCAAAATATGAATAGAACTTCTACTCATATAGGTAAGGAGAAATTATCGGAACTTTTACAAAATAAATTAGAGGAACATGAGATATTAGAAAATCAAGAGGTAATAAAAGAGTTGTCAGGCAAAACCAAATGGAGACAGTATCTGTCTGCCTTAGCAAAAATATCTGGTGATAATTCTGAAAATTACAATAAACTTATAAGCTGGTCCGAAACCAGTCAAAAAGGATATAATAAAGTGATGTTGTACATTTTTTATCTCTTACCCGCTATGTTTGTAGTTTCTATGACTATGTATATGATTATAGGAGGTAAAATATTTGTACAGATATTTGTGCCTGTACTTATAATTAATTTGTTTTTAATTATCTCGCAATTTTCTAAAATCAATAAAGAAATAACAGGGTCTAGTAAGATTTCTAAAATAATAAAATATTACTCTATCATAATAGCTAAAATAGAAAGTGAGAAGTTCGAAAGCTCTAAATTGATAAAATTGCAAGAAGAGCTAAAAGTTAAAACTCAGAAAGCTAATGTTCATATAAAAAAGTTATCATCTTTGTTTTCGAATCTGGAAAGTATACAAAACGGTATGGTAGCCATTATATTTAACGGTACTGTTTTGTATCATATACACGCCCTGACAGCTATTTTGAAATGGAAAAAGGAACATTCTAAGGATATGAAGAGATGGTTGTCGATAATAGGAGAGGTCGAAGCTCTTAGTAGTTTGGCTAACTTTTCGGCTAACAATCCTGATTTTACTTTCCCTAAATTGAACAGTAATTTAAATATAAAAATTGAAGGCTTAGGGCATCCCCTCATTAGTAAAGCTAAAAGAGTATGTAGTGATGTGAGTTTCAATGATAATAATTTTATAATACTTACAGGCTCTAATATGTCGGGTAAAAGTACTTTCCTTAGAAGCTTAGGGGTAAATATGATACTTACAGGCATAGGAGCACCAATATGTTCTAGCAAAGCCGATATACATCCTCTGAATGTAATAGTATCTATGAGGCAATCTGATTCGCTTTCCGATGGAGAATCTTATTTTTTCGCAGAAGTAAAGCGTCTAAAACAAATAATGGATAGCTTAGATAGTGAGAGATGCTTTGTGTTGTTAGATGAGATATTTAGAGGGACAAATTCTGACGATAAGCAAACAGGAACTATAGAAGTAATAAAGAAAATAATAGGTAAAAATGCCATAGGAGCTATTGCAACCCACGATTTGGAGGTATGTGATACGACTAATGATTACCCTGATAAACTTATAAATAAATGCTTTGAAGTAGAGATAATAGATGATGAATTACATTTTGATTATAAGTTAAGAGATGGTATTTGTAAAAACAAAAGTGCTACATTTATAATAAAGAAAATGGGAATCATCTAAAAATAAAAAAATGCGTTGGATAATAAAAGATAAACCAGAAGAAAGTAAAGTTATAGAATTGATGTCTGTTTTGAAAATAGACAAAGAAATAGCAGAATTATTGTTGCAAAAAGGTATAGACAACTACGATGATGCAAAAAAATTCTTTAGGCCAGATATAAATTTATTACATGATCCTTATTTGATGAAAGACATGGATAAAGCTGTAAAAAGAGTTTTGAAGGCTTTAGATAATGAAGAAGAAATAATGGTTTACGGTGATTACGATGTTGACGGTACAACCTCTGTAGCTATGATGTCATCGTTTTTGGAATCGGTAAGTCAGGCAGAAGTCGAAAGCTATATTCCTGATAGGTATAAGGAGGGTTATGGTATATCTTTCTTGAGCATAGACTACGCTTACGAAAAAGGATATAAACTAATAATAGCCTTAGACTGTGGGATAAAAGCCATAGATAAAGTAAAATATGCTAACGAAAGAGGTATAGATTTTATAATTTGCGACCATCACTTACCAGGTAAAGAAGTACCTGATGCTTTGGCAGTATTAGACCCTAAACAAGTTGACTGCTACTACCCTTTCAAAGAGCTATCAGGTTGTGGTGTTGGCTTTAAACTGGTAGAAGCATTGGCAACGGAATTAAAAATAGATAAAAAAGAAATAATAAAATACACCGACTTATTAGCCATAAGTATAGGTGCCGATATAGTGCCAATAACAGGTGAAAACAGAATATTGGCTTACTACGGGCTTATACAGATAAACACAAATCCAAGGCCGGGAATAAAAGTTTTGAAGAAGCTACAAAAGAAGGAAATTATGACTATAACCGACGTGGTTTTCGGTATAGCTCCTAAGATAAATGCTGCTGGTAGGATAAAGCACGGTATTTATGCGGTAGAATTGTTAAAGGAAAATGACGAGGAAAAAGCAACTGCCTTTGCTGAAAAAATAAACGAATATAATACTTTTAGAAAAGATTTAGATAGGGATATAACCAAAGAAGCTTTAGCTCAAATACAAGAAAACGAGGAAGAAAACCGTAGTACCAACGTAGTATATTCTGCCGATTGGCATAAGGGAGTTATAGGAATAGTAGCTTCGAGATTGATAGAAACTCATTATAAACCGACTTTGGTTTTTTGTAAAAGTGGCGATTATTTGGTGGCTTCGGCACGGTCGGTAAAGGGATTCGATGTGCATGCCGCTTTGGAGGCTTGTAGTGAATATCTCGATCAGTTTGGGGGACATAAATACGCTGCTGGGATGAGTATAAAGCCCGAAAACTATCAAAAATTAAAAGATAAATTTGAAAGTATAGTAAAAGCAACTATCCCTGAGAGGTGTAAAACCCCTGAAGTAAGTATAAATTTGGAATTGCCACTTACTAGTATTACACCTAAATTCTATAGAGTTTTACAGCAGTTTGCCCCTTTTGGACCAGGGAATATGCATCCCGTGTTTGTTACTAAAAACCTCAAAGATAGAGGTTATTCCAGAACGGTGGGGGAGGATAAGACTCATCTTAAAATAAGTGTTGTAAATACGGATGATGAAAACGGTCTGTTTTTCGACGGTATAGGTTTTGGATTAGGCTCTAAAATAGAGAGAATAAAAGACAATGATAGCTTCGATGTTGCCTACTGCTTAGATGAAAATATATGGAATGGTAATAGAAGTATCCAGATGATGGTTAAGGATGTGAAATGATATTAGTCTTTTGATTGTTATAGTTAACTAAAATAGTTTTTAATATTAATTATTATTATTATTATGTTTGAACTGGTTTAAAAATATATTATTTGTGGGGAGAAGTATAGAAGAGGTTGCTGAAATTAAATTAAAAATAGGTGAAATATCAGAAGATAATTTCAATTGTAAGATATCAAAAGATGAGAATGGTATAGATAAACTTATCTTTAATATTAATGTGTCAGATTACGTGGATGTATTGGTATTGACCAGTGTTATAAATGAGGTTTTAGTTTACAAGAGTGGGGAAGGTTTTTTTGACAATAGTAATAATACTCCTTTTGAGATAAATATAAAGAATAGCCTTCATTTTAAGCTTAATGAAAAATCTATAGATATACAGAATTGCGTATTCGATGAAGATGTTATTATCTCTTTAAATAATAGTACAGCTAATATAAAAATGCAAAATTGTGTATTTAGCAAAGAATTTAAAATAAAGAAGAACCCCGATGTAATAATAATCGAAAATAAATTAGATTTTACAGGAACCACATTTAAACAAAAACTTTATTTAAATAATACTACCTTTAAAAATAAAGTTATCTTTAGAAATGCTGTTTTTTTATCTGATATCGATTTCAGTCATTCTGTTTTTACAGATACCGTTAGTTTCAAAGGGGTGCTTTTTGATAAAGATGCTAATTTTAATGGAGTTATATTTGAGCAAGACACTTCCTTTAATTCTATTGATAAAAGCAAAACTATTTTTGAAGGTTATACAAATTTCGAAAATACTATATTTGGGTTAATCAAAAAAGAAGATTTTAAAAGTAATGATAGAGAATATATTCCTAGTGTTGATTTCAGCGAAGTTGAATTTAAAGGGTACAATACCAATTTTAAATATATAAAGGCACACATACTATTAGAGTTTAACGAGTCAGAGTTTAAAAATGTGTCTTTTGATAAATCTGAGTTTAATGGGGTTGCTAATTTTTGGAAGGTTACATTTCACCAATCATCAAGTTTTGAAGATACTCAATTCAATGATGATGTTAGTTTTGAATATTCCACATTTAAAAGTGATCAACAATTTTATCAGACTAAATTCAAAAAAGTCACGTTATTTTCTGATGTAACTTTCGAAGGTCAAATACAGTTTTTACGTAATTTTGTAGATAAGAACGATACTACAATTGATTTCATAGATACTATATTTGAAAAAGGGTTAGATATATCGAGAGCGAAGTTTTATTGTGATATTAATTTTTTGGGAACTAAGTTTAAAGAAGGATATTTAGATGACTATTACTCTCTTTATTATTCTGATAGTCCTAACTTAGATAAATCTGAAGTGTTTGATGAGAATAAACCCAAAATAGACTCATTAAAACGCATAAGAGAATCTTTTAGGATTATAAAAAGCACATTTAAAGAATCTCATAATATTGTAGAATCTCTACCTATCTATAAGTTAGAAATGGCAGTTTTGAAAAAAGAGTTGAGCTATAGAAAGAAGGGTAATGAAAAGGATAAAAAAGGAATAAGCGAAAGTGTGATTATATTATGGTTAAACAAGTGGTCAAACAACCATGGTACTAGTTGGACTAGGTCAGTTTCATTTACCATCCTAGTGAGTATCGTTTTTTATAATCTGTTTGCTATAATTGCGACTTGGGAGTCAGATGAATTAGATTTTTCACAAGTTCTTATGTTAGAAAAGCTGGAGTATAATATTGCTTTTTATATTTTTATGTGTGCTTCTGTATTAAGTCTATATCTTTACAATAAGACTAACAATATAAGGATGTATTATAAAATATGGTCGCATATAATATCACTTCCTTTTATTTGTTTAGTTGTAATAGGTGTTCCTTTCTGGAATCTACTCTTAGAAAACATAAGACGTTGGTCCGAATTTATAACTATAACTAATTGGAGTAGTTTCGATGATAAACAATATGTATTTAGTTATCTGGCTCTAATCATAGGACGTATATTCATAGGTTACGGCATCTACCAAACTATAAACGCTTTTAGGAAATACGGTAAGAATTAATAACCAGCTCATAATTAGAAATTAACAATTATTAAAACAAGTACTTAAAAGAGTACTTAATTGAATTTATTTTACTTATCTTTATGATATGGATATAATTAATTACACAGACTTAAGGACTAACCTTAAGCATTGGATGAACAAAGTATCTGACGATATGATTGGGCTTGTTATAAAAAGGAAGAAAGACAATGACTTAGTTTTAATTCCTTTGTCGGAATATAATTCATTAAAAGAAACTGCTTATCTTATGACAGGTAAGAACAGAGATGTATTATTGAAGTCTATAAAACAATTAGAATCTGCTGATATTGTAGAGGGAGAATTGATAGACTAATGAAGATAATATGGTCTTTGATTGCATGGAAGGATTATTTGTATTGGCAAAAGACCGATAAAATAAAACTAAAAAGGATAAACATACTCATAAAGGAGAGCCTTAGAACTCCATCAGAGGGTATAGGCAAACCCGAAGCTTTGAAAGGAGATTTGTCGGGGTTTTGGTCTAGGCGTATAGACTCTGAGCATAGATTGGTTTACAAGCACGACGGCGAATATATATATATAGTTGCATGTAGATATCATTATAAATAATGTGCTACTGAGTTTACGCGTGTAATTTGATATCGATATTTTGATTTAATGTAGCTCCTATGGAGCTTTGACCCTAGAAATCTTATATAATTTCTATTAATATATAGGGTTTGCTGAGAAACTAACAGAATTAACTTATCTAAATTTTAGATTTCGGCATAATTCCAAATATTATATCTCCTTACGTAATATTTTATTCTAAAAATATTATTAAGAGTAAATTCAATCTTCAGAAAGCATT
>JABSPL010000101.1 GCA_013215105.1 Flavobacteriaceae bacterium | reverse complement strand
TCCGTTAAAGTGAATTCAATATTATTTTTAATCTCTTCTTCATCGTCACAATTTGCAAATAGCATCACCATAGCTATCGCATAAATTAATTTTTTCATTTTTCTAATATTTTAAATATTTTTTTTTATATCCGACATCATCAATGTAGTAATACTACAAAACCCTCTATCAAATGTAATAAATATTATTAAATAAACAAAAACACGCTAAACTAGTCGTAACTAAGTGTCTAACAGGTGTTTAAGCTTAAAGATTCTGCCTTTAATTAAAATTAGATATTTCTAGCAAACCCAATACTGCCAGCTTTTCACATATACATATTTCATATTTCAACTTACCTGACACAAAACCAGAATTACCTCCAGTAACAATCACCTTAACAGCACTATTTATAATAGTATAATCATCAATAATACCATTTATTTCATGTATCACACCATTTAAAACTCCTTTCTCTATACTTGTTACTGTATTTACTCCTTCAGAAATATTATATTTAGGATTGAACTTTATTTTAGGCAATCTCGAAGTGTAATTATTAAGAGAATCGAAACGCATCTGTATACCTGGGCTTATAGCACCACCGCTATATTCTTTATTTTCATTAAGATAGTCATAAGTAATACAAGTTCCCATATCTATAACTAACACAGGGCTTTTATATACCGAAGCAGCAGCCATAACAGCTATTCTATCGACTCCTAATGTGTTTTTACTTTGGTAATTATTTATAAAAGGCAGAGGTGTATCATTATCTAAAACTATAAGATTAATTTTTTGCTTTAAATTATCTAAAACTGTTTCGTCTAAAACCCCTACATTCGAAAGTATTCCTTTTGATATATTATATTTCTCTATATATTCAAAAGATTTTTCTTGTAAAACTTCCGATTTACATTTTTCAAATTCTAATTCTTCACCATTTTTGTAAACTGCTATTTTGGCTAAAGTATTACCTATATCTATTATCAAATAATTCATTTTATTTTATTTTTTGAGCATAAAAAAACCTCCTAATATTGTTCAAATATAGAAGGTTTTTTTTAAATATTTATCTGAAAATAATTAAGCAGGTGCTCCGCCCATTATTACATCGTTAGCATATTCTTCGAACTTTTTAAAGTTATCGTGAAAAGCTTGTGCTAATTCTTTAGCTTTAATATCGTATTGAGCTTTGTCTGCCCATGTTTCTCTTGGTCTAAGAACTTCCGAAGGAACATTCTCACAAGTAGTAGGTACGGCTAACTTAAACACAGGATGCTCAGCAAACTCTACGTCTTTCAACTTACCATTCATAGCACTTGTTATCATAGCTCTGGTATATTTAAGTTTCATTCTACTACCAGTGCCATAAGCACCACCAGTCCATCCAGTGTTAACTAACCATACAGTTACGTTTGCGTCTTGCATTTTCTTACTTAGCATTTCAGCATATTTGGTAGGATGCAAAGGCATAAACGGAGCTCCGAAACAAGCCGAGAACGATGGTTCTGGCTCATTAACTCCGGCTTCAGTACCTGCAACCTTAGCAGTATAACCCGATATAAAGTGATATGCAGCCTGACCTGGTGTAAGTTTAGATATAGGAGGTAATACCCCAAAAGCATCGGCAGTCAAGAAAAATATATTCTTAGGAGTACCAGCCACAGAAGGCACTTGTATGTTTTCTATATGATCTATTGGGTAACTAACACGAGTGTTTTGAGTAATAGAAACATCTTCGAAATCTACCTCGTTAGTACCTTCTTTCATTACTATGTTTTCCAGTAAAGCACCTTTTTTTATTGCATTGAATATTTCTGGTTCTTTGTCAGCACTTAGGTCTATAGCCTTAGCATAACAACCTCCTTCGAAGTTGAATATAGTATTATCTTTGGTCCAACCATGCTCATCGTCACCTATTAGCTTACGCTTAGGGTCAGCCGATAGAGTAGTTTTCCCTGTACCAGAAAGACCGAAAAATATTGCAGTTTCACCATCTTCACCAACATTAGCAGAACAGTGCATAGGCAAAGTATCTTTTTGAGTTGGAAGAACAAAATTCAATGCTGAGAATATCCCTTTTTTAACTTCTCCAGTATAACCTGTACCTCCTATAAGTATAGTTTTTCTAGAAAAACTAAGAACGGCAAAGTTATGTTGTCTTGTTCCATCTTGGTCTGCAATAGCCATATACGAAGGAGAATGTAAAATAGTCCATTCTGCATCGAAGTTTTCTAACTCTTTTTCAGAAAGACGTAAGAACATATTGTTAACAAACAGACTTACCCAAGGAAGCTCCGATATCACTCTTATATTCATTCGGTAACGAGGGTCAGCACAAGCAGCTACATCTCTTACATAAATTTCTTTTGTTGATAAATTGTTAGCTACTTTAGTATACAGGTCATCAAACTTATCCTTATCGAAAGGCTTGTTGATAGGCCCCCACCATACAGTGTCTTTGGTCAAATCGTCCTTTACTATAAACCTATCTTTTGGTGAGCGCCCTGTGAACTCTCCTGTGTTTATAGCCAAAGCACCCGAAGAAGCCTCTTTGGCCAATCCTTTGTCTAAACATATTTGGTGCAACACTTGCGGGGATAAGTTCCAATTTACTTGGTCGCTATTTATCCCAATCTCTTTTAAAGTTTTATTTTCACTTGATAATACTTCTTTTGACATAATTATTTGGTGTTGTTATTATAACATAAATATAAGGCAAAAATAATGATTTTTTAAAGTTTTCAACATATATTCTATTGTTTTTAGAATAAAATTAATGAAATATTTAAATATTGTAAACCTTATCTTAACATTGTTTTACTTTAAAATTGTTATAGAATAAATTTATTTTTTATTTCCTCTGATATATACTCTAACTCTATCACTATATCTTCTTTATAAAGTCCCTCTTCTGATGATATAACCTCCAGAAAACTTTCTATTTCGGCAGTAGTAAAGCAGGCACTAAAACCATCATAAGCAAAAGACATAGAATATATAAAACCATAAGCCTTTGATGCCGATTTATAAGCATACTCCAGGTGTTCAACTTTTGTTGACTCTATATTATACGTAGCTTCTTCTATATAATAAATAGTATTCAAAGCCAAAACCAAAGACATTTTTTTTTGTATTTGCAGAAAAACCTCATATCTGGCTCTAAGGTCATTGTTAACTATAGCAGTTCTACCTTCTCTAAAAAGATTTAAAACATCTTCTATTATACCTTCTTCCTGAGTTTCGGCAATATACATTGCACTATTTACAAGATAATTATACTTATAATACCCTTCATTTTCTTTAGACAAATATTTATAACTATCGTTTTCCAAAATATCTTCGGGTAAGTTCAGCATAGCATAAGCACTATCCCAAACTAATTCCATCTCGGTACTATTAGTCCCTGATACTATAGAACTATTGTCCCAAATCATATCAACTTCATCATCTGCAGGAGAGATATAATGATTACTATAAATTATAGGATAAAACTGAGTAAGCCCCATAAGACAAGTCGAGCTCAACGATATTATATCAAAGCCTTTGTCGTCTAGTAACAATTCTTTATATCCTTGACTAGAAATAAGAGTTTGTAATATTTTAAAATTATTAAGATAAAACTCTCCTAAAACAGCTCCATTTTCTATTTCTTCATCGGACTGCTCTTCAGTTGTTACAAAATAATTCCAAATAGACAAATCTGAATTATTCAAATCGTCATAACTATAATAATATCCATCTTCTAAAAACGGAGATTCATTGTTTTTTAGCATATTTTCATACACTGCTAAGTCTATATTCTCACTACTAGACTTACGCATATATCTATCTAAAGAGAGATGCATATCTATTAGCAAACGAGAGCTATCTAGCAAAACGCTAGTCTCTCCATTCCTCTGAAAACTATAAGTAGACGGGGTTTCTAAACTCGAATACTCGTCTAGCTTACACGAATATAAACTAAATACCAATACTACTATAAATAATGCTTTTTTATACAAAAATGTTGATTTCACAATATAAAAATATCTCTGATAATTAATAATTATTCACATTTCAAAAACAGTTCCAAAACGAAAATAAAATACAATCTTAATTTGTTTTTTTGACAATATAACTAACCTCTACATCTACTTGTTCCCAAGTTTTACTTATACCATCTTCTCCTTTATGTAAGCCGTTACAAACTTCGGCCAAAGACTCTAAAGCCGATAAAGCTTTCCAATATCCTAAGTCTATTTGAATAGTCGAAACAACTTTTTTGTCTCCGTTTTCTTGGTCTTCTATTCTGAAATCAAAGTTCTGATTCATAGTAATCCCATTCATGGTCATAGAAATAGTTTTATCTTTTTGAATAACTACACCTTCTACTTTCTGACCTTCGAACAAACCAAAAAACGATTCTTTAAGTTTTTTATCTCTATCAGGATTATTACTATTCACACTAGTCAAATCTATAGCAAACTTTATATTATCGACCAGACTATCTCCTGTAATTTCTTTGTTTGGGTATTCAAAAGAAAAAACATCGAATGTACCGCTAACTCCCACTTTACTCGTAGTTTTATAAGCCGTCCATTTTAATGATTCACTACCTTTTACTACTTCATATTTAGTATTAGCCTCTGTTTTTTTCTTGTCACATTTACACGAAAACAAACCTAAAACAATCACTGCACTAACTAGTATTTTTTTTATCATAATTTTGATTTTATAATTTCTTCTACTATTTCTATATATTTTTCTTTAGCTTCTTGTTTACTAACTCCACTTGCCTGAAACCAAGCATTCATTTTAAAAGCATTCCTCACATTAGAATCGTAAATATTCACGCTTTTTTTATCGCCTAAAGTGGCTTGTTTATAGTAAGCATATAGTTTTAACATAACGTCTGGTGCTACTTTAAAATCAGGATCACTTGCTATAGCGTAAGCTTTTTCTAATCTATTGTTTAGTTCATCATCCATAAAATCTTCATTTCTCAATATTACAACAAATATAGATATATAAACACAAATGGTAATGTAAACACAAAACTATCTAATCTATCCAAAAAGCCTCCATGCCCTGGTATTAAATTACTACTATCCTTAACACCCGTTGCTCGCTTAAACATAGAAGCTATAAGATCGCCAACAACTCCCGTAAAACTAACTATAACCGATATAATAAGCCAATCTCTAAGATTATAATTATCGAAATACAAAGACAATAAATAACCTGAAGCTACAGTAAACACTGCTCCACCCACAAAACCTTCTATAGTTTTTTTGGGAGAAATTCTTTCTAATAATTTATGCTTTCCTATAGTTTTACCTGTTATATAAGCAAAAGTATCATTAACCCATATAAGTATAAAAATTCCTAAAATTATCTGAAAATCGTAAGTTTTAGTTTCATTATAAAAAACTATATACAGAGAAATTGCAAAAGGCATAATTATATAAGCATAGTTTATAAAAACCTTCCCCAGATAAGAAATAACATCCTTAGGCGGGTTAAACAAAACTTTCGAAAACTGTATAAGAATAGTCAATATAAAAACGACTACAGCTATTTTACTCAGTACTTCCGACTGCTCTTCTTTCAAAAAACCTCCAATTTCACTAGCTATAGCCAAATAAACCGAAAAACCTGCTATATAAGTATATATAGATTTTATTTTAGTCATTTTCTGAAATTCGTATATACACAAACTCATCATAGAAAACATAAGTGCTAAATAAGAATATTTATCATATATAATAGCAGCAGAAAGCACCACTACATACAAAGTTCCAAATATGGCTCTCAAAACAGTATTATTCATAAATATTATTTGAAAAAACAAAAGGCAATGATTTTAGAACCATTGCCTTTTAGAATGTTTTTATTTTAGGTCAGACGAAGACTTATCATCTTTTTCAACCTTTTTTGTTTTAGTTAAAATTTCTTTTTCTACTATTTTTTCTTCTACTTCAAAAGGTCTTGGGCCAAATATCAGTTCCAAATCATCTCTGAAAATAACTTCCTTTTCCAAGAGTACATTTGCTAGTTTCACAAGTTTATCTTTATTGTCTTTCAACAAATCTATAGCTCTAGCGTATTGTTCTTCTATTATTTTAGAAATCTCTTCATCTATTATTCTGGCAGTGTATTCACTATACGGCTTAGAAAAACCATAGTCACCTTGCCCTGAAGAATCATAATAAGTAATATTCCCTAATTTCTCGTTTAGTCCATATATACTAACCATAGCTCTGGCCTGTTTGGTTACTTTTTCCAAATCGCTAAGTGCCCCTGTCGATATTTTATCGAACATTATCTTTTCTGCAGCTCTACCTCCCAATGCAGCACACATTTCGTCTACCATTTGTTCGGTTTGCACTATCATTCTTTCTTCTGGCAAATACCAAGCAGCTCCCAAAGATTGCCCTCTAGGCACTATAGTTACTTTTACTAATGGAGCAGCATGCTCTAACATCCAACTTACTGTTGCGTGTCCTGCTTCGTGAAAAGCTATAGCTTCTTTTTCCTTTTTACTTATTATTTTGTTTTTTTTCTCTAAACCTCCTATTATTCTATCTACAGCACTTAAGAAATCGTCTTGAGTAACTTCTTTCTTATTGTGTCTAGCAGCTATCAAGGCAGCTTCGTTACACATATTAGCTATATCAGCACCTGAGAAACCTGGAGTTTGTTTAGACAAAAAGTCTAAATCTATATTTTTAGATAATTTCAAAGGCTTTAAGTGAACATCAAATATCTCTTTCCTTTCGTTTAAGTCCGGAAGGTCAACATATATCTGACGGTCAAACCTACCTGGTCTCATCAATGCTTTATCCAAAACGTCAGCTCTATTAGTCGCTGCCAAAACTATTACGTTAGTGTCAGTAGCAAAACCGTCCATTTCGGTCAATAATTGATTAAGAGTATTCTCTCTCTCGTCATTACCTCCTGTCATATTATTCTTCCCTCTAGCTCTACCTATAGCATCTATCTCATCTATAAATATGATAGAAGGTGACTTTTGAGCTGCTTGCTTAAACAAATCTCTTACTCTAGAAGCCCCTACTCCTACAAACATTTCTACAAAATCGGAACCTGATATAGAGAAAAACGGAACTCCTGCTTCACCTGCAACGGCTTTTGCCAAAAGAGTTTTTCCGGTACCTGGCTGACCTATTAACAATGCTCCTTTAGGTATTTTACCTCCCAAGGCTGTATATTTTTCTGGAGTTTTAAGAAAATCAACTATTTCTTGAACTTCCTCTTTGGCTCCTGCCAAACCAGCAACATCTTTAAATGTTATTTTAACCTTCTTATCTTGATCGAAAAGTTTCGCCTTAGATTTACCTATACTAAATATTTGTCCTGGACCTCCACCAGCACCGCCAGCTCCTCCTCCCGACATACGTCGCATAAAAAACACCCAAAGACCTATTATAATAATCAAAGGTAAAAAATCAAAGAAATGATCCATCATATTACCTCTTTCTACAGCCTCCTGAGTAAAATCTAACTCGTTGTTAGCTTCTCTTTCAGAGTCTAGCAAATTCTCAAAATTCTCTAAACTACCAAAGTTATAAGTAAACAAAGGCAATTCTTTAGAGAAAAAAGGAGCCTCTTTCTGCTCTGAATATTTCTGCTTCCCTAAAGCCGATTCTTTTATATAAACATTAGCTACAGTATTGTTAAGTATCTCTACTTTCTCAATATCGTTATCTCTAAGAGTTTCTACAAATTGGTTTCTGGTCATCTTCTTAGAACTCAAATTAGAATTTGAGAAAAGATTAAACCCTATTATAAGAGCAAATACTCCTGCGTAAATCCAGTATTTACTGAACTTACTTTCTTTGCCGTCTTTTTTTTCAGGCATATTTATTTTGCCTTTTTTAGGTCGTTTTTTATCCATATTTTAGAAAAATATAATTTAAGAATTTGGAATTTCAGTTATTTTAGCATCAGACCATGCCTCTTCTATATTGTAAAACTCTCTTGCTTCTCTCTGGAAAACATGAACTACTACGTTCACATAATCAATAAGTATCCACTCCGCTAACATCTCTCCTTCTACTTTGAAAGGCTTTTCTTGTGCCTCTTTACCTACTACTTTGTTTATACTTCCGTGTAACGCCTTTACCTGAGTATTAGAGTTTCCTGTACATATTATAAAATAATCACATACGGCTCTTTCGACATCTCTTAAGTCTAGTATAGTTATGTCTTCCGCTTTTACTTTATCTATACCTTTTAGTATAGTTGTAACTAATTTATCGCTGTTGTTTTCTGTTGTATTCATAATTTCATTTGAAAAAGCAAAGTTATTGTTTTTTTTGTATTTATTGACTATTATTACAGTCTTAAATATTACCAATGAAAATAATCAAACTTGATGTAACCACATCGACCAACGACTACCTTAAAAACCTATCTATCAGTGGTAATATAAGTGACTTCACAATAATAACAGCCAATCATCAAACCAAAGGGAGAGGTCAAATAGGTCAAAAATGGGATTCTCAAAAAGATAAAAACCTATTATGTAGCATATATACCCGATTAAACATAGCTACAAAACATCAATTTCACCTCAACTTCGCCGTATCTGTAGCTGTACTGAAAACATTAGATTATTACAAAAAAAACATATTCTCTATAAAATGGCCTAATGATATAATGGCTTCTGACAGAAAAATTTCGGGTGTATTGATAGAAAACACATTGACCAAAAACACTATCACTTCTTCTATTATAGGTATAGGTGTAAATATTAATCAGGTTGTTTTTGATAAGCAAAGCTCTAAAGCTACTTCTCTAGCCAATATTATAGGAGAAGAAACCAATTTGGATGAGTTTTTATTAAAATTAATTTCTAATATCAAAAAAGAGATAGAATTACTTCAAAAAGGAGAATTAGAAGAAATAAAAAAAAAATATATGGCTAATTTGTACAAATATGGTATTGATAGCTATTTCTCTGATAGTAGTTCGGATAAGTTTATTGGTAAAATAACAGACATTAACAGTGATGGCAAGTTGGTATTGGAGACCGTAATAGGAAAAGTAGTTTATGGCATAAAGGAGATTGTTTTTCTGTAAGACCAGGAGTATAAAAAAACTAAAACATGTAGACTTACTTAGATACTAAGACAAAAGTTGATCTAGCCTAAAGAAGAAACAATTAGGTTCTACCGCTATTTAAGTGGGTTTTAATATTTACCTAAGAAATATCTTATTATAAATACATTCTTAAAAAAGCTTTATTATATACTTTTTGCATAGGTAAAAAAGTATCAAAAACCCCTAGCCTCGTAGTCAAAAACCTAGCTAACTAATAGCTATATCAATACCGTTAGTAGTTTTAAAACGAATATTTACATCCGTATTCACAAACCAAACGCCTTTGTAAAAAGCGTATTTATAAAATACTGGCAGTGCCAGAGACAGGTAATAATACCAAGATCTCTATGAGGATTTTTCAGAGATGGAAAAGAACATAATAAGTTTTTTTTAACGTCATAAAACCACCAGTAAGCTTACGGTTTTATGACTAAGGACATCTTTACAAATGACCTTATTGCTTTTAAATAGATATATAAATCCACTAAAAACTCAGTAGAACCAAAACAAAAGCAGAGTAATATTATTGACTGTCTCTGCTTTGTTAGTTGTATATATGGGTAATCATTTGTTTTTACAGACTTGTAATCAGTGTTTTAGTTTTTAATAATATATTTTACCTACCTAGACATATATATTAAGTAGTAAAAACAAAGTATTTAACGATTTATATATATATTTGCCTCGAAATTACATAAAGATGTAATTAGAGTCGTTGAATTGATGTAGGGGTATTATAATGAAGGAATTGTTCGATAACTAAACAACAACCTAACTAAATAAATAATGTTAAAACAAATTACGAGTATAGCCTTTGTGGCTATAATGGGCTTCCTAACTTTAGGATGTACCGAAGATGAGATACTAAACAGTGAATCTCTAATAACAGAATTGGAATATCTGGGAGCTGAGATAAGTACTACCGATGGTATGAATATAAACATAAACTTACCTTATGGAACCGATATATCTGAAGCTTATGCTGATGTAGAAATAAGTGATGGGGCAACTATATCTCCAGATCCGGATGACTTTATATTTACTTCAGGTGTGTCTCAAGACTTTACCGTAACTGCCAAAGATGGTATTCACAAAGCTATTTACATCATAAAAGTTACTGTATTACAAAACACAGAAGCATTAATGAGCGAATTCACCTATATGGATGAAGTGAGAGAAATAGATGAAGATGATACTATAAGTATAGACTTAATTTACGATACTACTATAGAAGATGTTTATTCAACTATAAATATAAGTGCTGATGCAACTATATCGCCAGACCCTACTACTACCGATTTTGTATCAGGTGAAGAGGTTGATTTTACTGTTACTTCTCAGGATGGTAATTCAAATACTATTTATACTGTAATAGTAACAGTATTGCCAAACACAGAGTCAGAACTAACAAACTTTGTGTTTGATGTTGATGAAACAAACGTCGCTGCTATGGATGATAACAATATAGTCGTAACTCTTCCTAAAGGAAGTACAGCTACTTCTATAACTCCTAGTTTCGATATATCTACTGGTGCTAGCTCTAGCCCAGAAACTGATACAGAAATAAGCTTTGAAGATGGTGTATCACAAGACATAACAGTAACTGCTCAGGATGGAGTAACTGAAACTATATACACACTTACTGTTAATATAACTAAGTATACTGGTACAGAACTAACTAACTTTATGTTTAATATTGGAGATGAAAACGTAGCTGTTATGGATGGTAACGATATAACTGTAACTCTTCCTGCTGGAAGTACTGCGACTTCTATAACTCCTAGCTTTAATATATCTACAGGTGCTATTTCTAGCCCAGTAACTGCTACAAGCATAGACTTCACCGATGGTATGTCGCAAAACATAACTGTAACTGCTCAGGACGAGAACGTAGACCCTGAAACATACACTCTTACTGTTAATATAACTAAGTATATAGGTACAGACCTTACAAACTTTGTATTTAATGTTGGAGATGAAAACGTAGCTGTTATGGATGGTAATGATATAACAGTAACTCTTCCTAAAGGAAGTACTATAGAATCTATAACTCCTAGTTTCGATGTATCTACTGGTGCTATATCTAGTCCATTAACAGGTACAAGCATAGACTTCACCGATGGTGTATCGCAAAATATAACAGTGACTGCTCAGGACGAGAACGTAGACCCTGAAACATACACTCTTACTGTTAATATAACTAAGTATACTGGTACAGACTTAACAAACTTTGTTTTTAATGTTGGAGAATCAAATGTAGCCGTTATGCAAGGTAACAGTATAACAGTAACTCTTCCAGCAGGAAGTACTGCTACTTCTATAACACCTACATTCAATTTATCTACAGCTGCTAGTTCTAGTAAAACATCTGGTTCAGCTATAGGCTTCACCAATGGTGTATCGCAAAGCATAGTAGTAACTGCAGAAGATGGTACTACCAAAGAAACATATACTCTTACTGTTAATATAACTAAGTATACTGGTACAGATTTAACAAACTTTGTATTTGACGTTAATGATGCAAACGTAGCTATTATGAATGGTAACGATATAACTGTAACACTTCCCGTAGGAAGTAATGCTACTTCTATAACTCCTACATTCAATTTATCGACAGCTGCTAGTTCTAGTAAAACATCTGGTTCAGCTATAGGTTTCACCGATGGTGTATCTCAAAATATAACAGTAACTGCAGAAGATGGTACTACCAAAGAAACATATACTCTTATTGTTAATATAACTAAGTATACTGGTAAAGCTTTATCTGGTTTCGATGCCAACGTTACTGGGTCAGCTTCTGTTATTGATGGTTTAGATATAAATGTAACTCTTCCTGCCGGAAGTAGTACTA
>JABSPL010000100.1 GCA_013215105.1 Flavobacteriaceae bacterium | reverse complement strand
CTTCTCCTTCTCCTTCTCCTTCTCCTTCTCCTTCTCCTTCTCCTTCTCCTTCTCCTTCTTCTATCACTTCTGGAGTGGTAACTTCATCTTTGGCACAAGACGAAAACATTATTGAAAACATCAATAATGCACTGAATATTCTTTTTATCATTTTATTTAGTTTTATTAGATATGAAAAAACAACCCCAAATCATAATAAAATGAATTGGGGTTGTTCTATATTTTATTATTTAGTTATTCGTTATGAGAACCTGGAGTGAATATACCATCAGTTGTATTCACTGGAGAGTTTTCAACACAATCACTAACAGAACTATCTGCTTTTATTGTCCATTGAGAAGGATCAAACACAGGACTAGGACCTGCTACGTCTGAATTTCTAACAGCTCTACCGTCTTCAAACTCATGACAAGTACCTGAACCATCTTCTCCTGGTACACCAAATACATCTATTACCTCACCTGCTGGGTTTAATAATTCAATATTATCATCTCCATTAGAACCAGAAACACCACCTGAACCAATATACATATCAGCAACTACAGATGTGTAAGCTGCTTCAAAAGCTGATTGATTTTCTGATAAAACATAAGTACTTCCCGCAGCTAAAGTAAACGCTTCTAATGTAACAACACTAGAAGATGTAAATTCAGCTTTATCATTCGTATATCTTCTAAGAGACCAACCTTCTAATTCTATATCCTCATCACTAGAATTATACAACTCTATAAACCTTGCACCAGCATCATCGTTAGGGTCAGCTATTTCAGAAATCATCAAAGACCCTGTAGCAACAGTATCATCATCAGATATAGTCAAAGTAAAGTCTTTAGCATCTGCTACTATTACAGCATTAGCACCACCTACTAAGTTTTGAAGTTCGAAAGTCAATACTACATTATCGTTAACAACATCGTTGTTAGTTATAGTTATACTTGCAGTCTGAACTGTATCGCTTCCTGCAGGGAATACTACTGTTTGAGTAGTATAACCTCCAATAGCATCCGCATTATCAGAAGTAAGAACTACATCTACGGTAGTATCAACATTAGCATCTGATCTGTTAATTTCTACTTCTAAACTATAAGTAACTGAGCTTTCTGATTTTTGAGTAGAAGCGTTTACAAAAGAAACTTCTGAGAACTGAGGAGCTGCAGTAACAACTTCACAAGTATTATCATCAGCATCAGCTATACGTATATCGTCTATTTGCATACTCGTAGTTATACCTAAAGTAGCACCTCCTATATATCTGAATGCAACATAACCTACACCTGACAAACCGTTAAATTCGTATTCTTGAGATTCAATAAATTCTTCACCATATCCGCTGTTATTTCCTGTAGAAATATCGAAGTTTGAAGTAATATCAGTCCAATCAGCTGGGTCTATAGTAGCATCGAAAGAATGGGTAGTACTGTAAAGTACAGTTAATACATCTCCATTATTATATGCATCTTTAGATTTAAATGCAAAAGTATCCGCTTTATCAAAATCAACAGGTACTAAGAACGATGACCCTACAGATAAAAGTATCAAAAAAGTATTAGGTACTGTATCGGATAAAAGGGATATAAAAGAAGGAAAACTATACAATCCTTTCGAAAAAATACAAGCCAAAGGACATGGTACTCTTGCTTATAGAGATAGTTGGAACCTGTTTGACCAAGTATTGGTTAACGAAGAATTAATTACCAAAAAACCTAATAGCTGGAAATATTACAAGGCAGGAATATTTAACGATGCTAAACTACAAAACAAAGAAGGTAGATACAAAGGATACCCTCACCGTACATTCTCTAGTGGTAGATATGTAGGTGGTTATTCTGATCACTTCCCTGTTTATATATACTTGGTTAAAGAATATTAAATTATAATTTTTACACATAAAAAAACCTGCTTTCAATGAAGAAAGCAGGTTTTTTTATGTTTTAAACACCCATATAACTTATCTTATTATCTTTATTTCGCTATTAAGTTTCAATATAGCTTCTACGAAAAACTCATTAGTCTCAGGGCTTATATATATTTCGTCGTATTTATTATACTTGACTCTTAAACCCTTTCTTGCCAGAGCTGGCTTGTTACCTACCCATAGAGTTCTACCTACTATTATAGTGTTTATACTTGTTATATCTATGCTCGAACGCAGCGGCCCACAATACCATTTTAGTTTATCTTCAGATAAAACATAGTAAGTACCAAAATACATCCAAACTAACATTGCTAAGCAAGCAAAGACAATTATCATAGGTAAAAGACCTGCCAGATAAAAATCTTTTTCGATGAATGATACTATAAGTATTCCAGAGAGTAACAATACAGTACCTATCAAAATGATTATAAATGAGCTGTCTTTTCTGCTATTGAACCTTATATTTACTTTCGACATCGTTTATATTTCTGTTTAGAATTTTCACCGTTTTAGTATAATTAAAAATCACCAAACCCCAAAAGACTATTAGAGCCGTTTTAGTAAATTCATTTAACATATATTCTTTGGTAAAAGCCTGTATCACTGCTGTAACAAATATAAACAACATAAGAACACTTACCATTATAAAGAATTTATAGTTCTTATTTATTTTATTCTTCAATGTATAGTATAATTTTTCATTAAGCTTATCAATACCTTCCTTATCTTGTTTTCCTTCTATAAATTTGAGATGCCTTAACAATTTTACATCATAAATACCACTGGGAAGCCTTAAGACAATACTAAGACTTACAACTACTATAATACCAGAGTCGTTCCATGAAAAAGAATCCAAACCAAAAAAATCTGAAGCCATCATAACTATTAATAAAAGAAAACATATTAATGCTAGTACTTTATTGACTATATCTAATATAACAAATCTCCTAATAGTTTTGTCTATTCCTTTTTTCAAATCGCCCAAGTTAGATTTCATAGAGAGAATTATCTCTCTTCGTCTTTCTATTTCTGTATTCATATTTGTTTATTCTAAAACCAAACTATTAAGCTCTATATTTCTGTTTATTTTATTTTCGACCCATAGCCTCATTATTTCAACTTTATTATCAGTGTTTTCGGTATTTTTCTTCCAATAAACATCTAAAGTAGTAATGGTATCTATAGTATTAAAATCACTAGACAATTTATTATAAAAAGAGAAACTAGCTATGTCTTTGTACAGAATACTAAGTTCTTTTTGCATATCAGTAAAAGGTAATTTGTTAGCTTCCTGAGTTTTTATTAGGTATGACAACTTAGCTATTTGATTGTTTTTTTGTTCTATTCGTTGTTCTTTGGTCGCTATTATTTTTTGGTTCGACGAGTATAAATCTTCCATAACTTGCATTTTACTAAGTATAGCTATACTACTATCGTCTTGTTTTATTATAAGTTTAGTTTTCTTCAAAAACTTATTTTCTTGCATTATATCGATCCATTCTTGTTTTTTAACTTCAGAAATAGAAGTTCCTAACAGAGCTATTTCTATAGTATTGATATCAAAATCGTAACCTGAGTTTATCACGTTTACTTTTACTTTATCTTTTATAGATTCTATAAATATATTAGCATTTTGCTTATATCTGTTTTCCTGAAAAAGATTCCAAAAGGTATAAATACTAAACGCAAAAATCACAAAAGCAACTAAAGAAGCTATCCTTGAAATTCTTTTTTTGACAATAGAGTCTATATGCTTAACTATAGGGAACTTCAAGTACTTGACTATTATAAAAGTAGTAAGAGATATAAAAATACTATTGATAGAAAACAAAAACAAAGCACCTCCCAGATAGTTCCAATTACTAGTTGCCAAGCCGTAACCAGCAGTACATAAAGGAGGCATAAGTGCTGTAGATATGGCTACACCCGCTATAGTATTGGTCATACTATCGTTACGAGTAATAGCTACAATCAGGGCAAAACCACCAGCTATAGCTATAAGCACATCTCTAACATCGGGTGAGGTACGGGCTATTATCTCAGGGGTCGCTTGTTGAAATATAGGTATAGAGAAAAACAAAAACGAAGTAATTATACTAAGCACAACCATAACCCCTAAGTTTACTAGCGACTTACGTAATATATCTATATCGTTAATACCTACCGACAAACCTATACCTAATATAGGCCCCATTAGTGGCGATATCAGCATGGCTCCTATCACCACTGCTGTAGAGCTCAGGTTTAAACCTATAGAAGCCACAAATATAGAAAATATCAATATCCATGCACTATGTCCTTTTATAGAAATCCCCGATTTCACATACTTTATAGTAGCTTCTACATCGGACTGACCTCGTAAATCCAATAACTTACTTAAGAAACTCACAGCACCTGCAACCAACACTTTTAATTCCGAAAAAGCTGTATCTTCCTGCTCTTTATTCGTTATTTTAGTTACTATTTTATCTTCTATTCTTTTTTTGTTTCCTCTTTCCAAATTATACTTTTTATGGCTGTATTTTTATTCTAAAACAGGGATTACTCTAGCTGTTTTCTTAAACAAGAAAACTTTTCTATCTTCGATATTCTGACATTCGTACCAAGTTCTTCGTTTTTTTAATATTTTATATTTTATATCATTAAAAAAGAATAAACTCTCCGGTATTAGTTCAAATACATATTTTTTATCGTCTTTATTGTTTCCTTTAAGTGCAATATACAGTTTACTATCTGCGACTGTACTGGCTTTAGGATTGATCATATACTCAACCAAAGGGAGTAATATTTCCAAAGGAAAAACCCTTTCGTTCATAAAAGGATTTATTAAATCTTGAAAACATTTTTTCCAATGCTCTCCATGAGGCTTAGGGGTGTTTCCGTAATACAAATAAGCTTTCATATGAGCTATTTCATGTATAAAGGTTATCAAAAACTCATATTTATTGAGACTTCCGTTTACACTTATATACATTTTCTGATTTCTTCCAACTCTAAAGTCACCTCTTTTACTCTTACGCTCAGCGGTTATTTTTAATTCAAAATCGAATTCTTTAAGTATAGTCTCTAAATGATAAAATGCAGCTTCGGGTATATATTTATATATTTGATTTTTCACTTTTATTATGGAGTTGTGTTAGATACTTGTATAGTTTTACCGTTCAGAAATTTATTCCCATTAATTGCGAAATCATAAATATACTCTGCCATTTCTTCAGGGCTTGTTTTAGCCTGAAAGTCAGGAAAAGCTTCTTTTAACATCTGAGTTTGTACGGCTCCTAATGCCAATACATTAAACGATATTTCTCTATCCATATATTCTTGAGCCAACAATTCGCTAAGAGTAATAAGAGCTCCTTTGGACGAGCTATAAGCTGCCAAACCAGCAAACTTCATACTTCCTTGTATACCTCCCATACTACTTATACTCACCACATGACTACCTTTGGGCATCATTGGCAAACTAAGTTTGGTTATATGAGCTACTGCAAACACATTAACCTGGAACACTCTAAAAAAGTCGTTACTTGTAAGTTCTTCAAAAGGTTTGTTTACTAACATACCTGCATTATGAACTAGTATATCTATAGTTTTATATTTGTTTTTTATCTGTTCAAAAGCTTTATTCATACTTTCTTCTTGTTCCAAATCGGTAGAAATAAGAGTAAGATTAGCTTGGTTAATTTTTTGTAAAGGTTTTAAATTTCGGGTAAGAACTATCACGTTGAAGTCATTAGCTATAAATTTATTCACCATTTCTATCCCTATACCTCTACTTGCTCCTGTTATTATGACGTTTTTCATTTCTATATTATTTTCATTTAGTCTATCAGCAAATTTATGTCTTTATATTCTAAATTGAACCATCTACCCACTGCTTTACTAGTAAGTATTCCTTTATAAAAATATATCCCATTCAGAAAGTTCCTATTTCTCCTTATAATACTATCGAAACCTCCAGCGTTACAGAGTTCCAAAAGCATAGGTGCAGCCGAATTACTAATAGAAATAGATGCCGTTTTGGCATATTTTGAAGTTATATTAGGCACACAATAATGCGTAATACCGTGCTTTAAATAAGTAGGATTAGAATGTGAAGTATGCCTCGAAGTTTCGAAACAACCTCCTCGGTCTATACATACATCTACTATCACCGAGCCTTCCCTCATACTTTCTACCATAGCTTCACTTATGACTTGCGGAGCCCTGTTTCTACCTCTTATCGCTCCTATTATCACATCACTATCGGCTACAGCTTTAGACAAATCGTAAGGATTTAATGTTGAAGTATAAATAGGACTATTGACTTTATCCATAAGATCTCTTATTTTGGCTATAGAATCGTCAAACACCTTTACATTTGCCCCTAAGCCTAAAGCTGTTTTAGCGGCATAAGTCCCGACTGTCCCTGCTCCTATTATCAATATACTTACAGGAGGAACTCCACTTGCACCTCCTAATAATAATCCTTGGGTCTGGCTTAACAATTCCGAAGCTATTAATATACTTGACCTCCCCGCTATCTCACTAATAGATTTTAATATAAAACTCTCGTTTTTATTGTTTTTTAAAGTATCAAAAGCTACTGCATTTATTTTTTTTAAAGATAATTTATAAAAATATTCTGGAGTCTGTATTTTCATCTGTAAACTAGAGGCTAATACCGAATTAATCGACATCATATCTATTTCTTTTAACGATGGAGGTGCTATTTTTATAACAAATGGACAAGCGAAAGCTTCTTCTGCTTTAAAGACTATACTAGCCCCCGCCTTACTATAATCTTCATCGGAATAACCTGCGTTTTCTCCTGCAGTACTTTCTATTAATATATCGTTGCCCATAGAAGTAAGCAAACTAACCAAGCTAGGGGTCAGAGAAACTCTCTTTTCTTCAAATTGAGTTTCTTTAGGAACTCCAAAAGAAAGTTTTTTTCTACCTGGTCTTATTTCTAATTTCTCTTCTTGAGGAATTAATTCCAATAAACTAAAAGGGTTAGGTGGTCGTCTCATTTTCTGAGTTTTTGATACGGATGAGTCTTGTTTTATTATTAACATTATCTATATGTATCTCTACATATTTCAACGGCAGCAAGTCTTTTATCTTGTCTGGCCATTCTATAAAACACCAACTTGGACTATCTAAATAGTCCTCTATCCCCATATCGTAAGCCTCCTCTTGGTCTTCTATTCTATAAAAATCAAAGTGATATATAATTTCCTTTTCCCTAGACATATATTCATTTACCAAAGAAAAAGTAGGTGAACTAATAGTTTCATCTACTCCTAATTGCTTTATCAACTCCTTTATTATTGTCGTCTTTCCAGACCCCATCTCTCCATAAAACAATATCTTCTTATTATCTATAAGTTCTATTATCTCTTTCACCATATTTGGCATCTCTTCTAAAGTAAATTCTTTTTGTAAAATTGTCTCGGGCATTTATCAAGATATATATATCCCCGAAATATAGTGAAAAAAAGTAATAAAATAAGATGAAATGATATTATCTTTTCCTATAGCATAATAAAACCTCCTCAAAAGACTATAACGACAGAAAATAAAATTTCTATTTAAACATATCTTCATCCCATTTCTGTGGATTATTTATAATGTATTTGGATATGTTTGGATACACTCTTTCTTCTATGACAATATACTCCAAACAATTACGCTACTATAATTAACATTCAAAACACCCCCAATTGTCCGTTTTCACATTACGGATATAGTCATTGGTTTCCATTTTTTAAACCATTTTATAACTGACGATAATGATGTCGGGCTGACACGTAGGCACGCCCCGACAGTCTTATCTATCGGAGAATTCTAACTCTTAATATTTTACTCCAGACTATTGTCTAAATCAATATCATATTTCTGCATATCATAATTATAGGAAAAACGAAAAGGTATCTTCCCTAAACCTATATAAAGAGACCCTCCAGAACCAACAACAGAATGACCTTTCAGATATTTAAGCATATTAGTTCTCTCTTTCCATTCTTTAGTAGCTAAATCATACGAATACATTTTACTTACAGGACTCGACTCTCTAGAACCTCCACTCATATAAAGCACTCCTCTATATAAATGAAAATTACTATTAAAAATATGTATCAATCTAGGATAACCTATGTTTTCCCATGTATCTCTTGATATATCATACTTATAGATATCGTCATAATGATTCTTAAAAAATATTAGTCCATCTTTACAATAAAAATTAGATTGCTCAACGTAATCAATCTTATTTATACCAATATCACTTAACTTTACAATTTCTGATGTCTTTAAATTATATTTGAATAATTTAAAATCATTCGGATTAACCTCTCTAAAATAAAACAACTCTCCTTCATATATTAAACTTTTACTTTTAACCACTCCTTCAAACACAACAGGGTCTAACCATGTTTTATTCTTAAGGTCATATACATAGCATTTTCTAGAATTAGTGAAATATAATTTATCCTCAGAAACAGTAACAAAGCTTATATTATAATAAGATGGATAACTATATCCCATAGGTATAGCTTCATCTCCTAAAATCTCCCATTTATTATTTGCCAAATTATATTTGCGAATATAACTTCCACCTACCGAATGTAGTTCTTCATTATATTCAAAAGTGAAATTATTTGTATTATATCCAGAATAAACATTATAATTATCCATATAAGAATACGGCTCTTTTCCTTTTATATTACCCAATTCTATTCTTATATCTCCGTATTTCAAAACCAAATTATTGTTTTCTAATAAAGGTATCTCTCCTACGAATCTAAACTCTACTTTATCTGTTGTATTAGATATTATATAACATATACTATCTTCTAAACCTTCTGAAACAATATCAAAATAAGCCTTATTATCAAGGTTATTACCCGTTATACTATACACATTGTTTCTAGTTCCTTCTACAGGATCTAAACTGACTCTATCAACGGTTATTTCTTTTATATTTATTTCTATTTCATCAGAAGACTGCCCTCCTGTTATTATTTTTATTCTATGCTTTCCAATAGATATATCTTCTGGTAAAATAAACTTAAAAAGGTCATTACGTATTGAGTAACCTAAAGGGATAGTCTCTTCTAACAATACATCGTCCAGATATATCTCACTTACTCCTTCATAGCCAAAATCAGTTCCTTTAATACGAATCATCTCTCCTTTAAAGTAATTTATATTATCTAATGGTTCTATAACAGGAGGGAAAACATTGAAATTAACACTAGAAGAACCATGTGCATTATATATTTCAACTTTCAATTTCCCTACTCCTTCAAACATATATTTTCTACTTATATCTAGCCCAAACAAAATATCATTATTTATAATAATGGTACCTTCCCCATCTATACTATATTCTTTTCTAGAATAACTAAGTAATATTCCTCCGACTTTAATATATGAACCCATGAAGTTTTCAGTCGTTATTTTTATCTTATTTCCTACAATATGATAAATATCTTTATCTAAAGATGTTATTTCAGGAGTAAGTACCTCAACATCCTCTTCCATCCAGTGAGAACCTACTCTTATTTTTAATTTCGGATTTTCTCCATAAAAATAGCGGTTAATTAAAACTTTCATTTCTGTTTCCGATCGACTTATTATTTCTTGCTCTACACCTCCTACCAAAACCTCTGCTCCGCTATACCAATCTATTTCAACCATATTCCCTGAATAAGACTCGAAAAGCACAAGAGGCTGAATAAAATATTTTCCTTTAACAGTTATAGTGTCTAAAAAACTTATCTCATAACTTTCTCTATCTTCCAGATACGATGTAGTACTCTCATATATCCCTTTTGCCACTACCGACTTACCCAATACTTCCAATCTAATATCAAGCATACCTGTAGGTAAATTCAAAGGAACCTCTACTTTAATAGCTCCTTCGTCTTCATTGTATTTATCTATTTCAACTTCTTTATCTCCTAGCCATACTCTAGTTGAGCTATGTTTGAAGTTTTTGGCATACAAATAGAAAAAACCTCCGTAATAACTCTTTCCTGAAGAAACCGAATCTATAACTGGTGCACTTATTTCTAAAGAAGGACTAACAATAGTCTCTATATTACAACTTCTTAAAACTATATTTTGAACAGGAGTATCTATAGAATATCTTATAACAAACTTGATTAATTCATCTGATTCATAAATAGTATATTGAGCTAAACCGTTTAATAAAACCTCATTTCTAGCAAACTCATCTGGCTTACAAAAATTCCTTCCTATTATACTTATAGTATCAGAAACAAATCCTTGACAAGGAATTATATCGTCTATTACAATATCTACATCGACATTACTTATAAAAGACAAACTATCTCCATAAATAATATTCTCATCATAATCTATAAATGGCAATACCGAATACACTAAACCTTTTGAGACTCCTGAAGAAAGCACATAAGAAAACTCGTCTTCATCTAATTGACCTAAATTTATTTTATCTAACAACTCATTGTTCCTTGTCAAGATTACCCCGTGGTTCGATATAATACTATTATTATCTTTCCCTCTATTAATTTTAGTTTTCAGAAAAACACCTTCTTTTGTGTTTTTAATTATACTAAAGTCTGAAATATTCAAAAAATCACTAGATTCATCGTCTGTACAAGACATAGCTACTATAAATAATATAGCTATTAACAAATATCCTTTTCTCATAAAATTATATATTGTATTAAAAATAAAATAGTTAAACAAACATATTAAAATAAAATATATTTACTTGTAAAACTAAATCACACCCTTTATTCATTGCAAATATATAACAAAAACACAATATATACTTTATTTTTACAACTAAGGGAGTTGAAAACAACTAAAACACTAATAACAAGGGGTTTTATGATAAATAATATATATTCTTACTATTAGTAACTAAAACAGTTTATTATTGTTTATAATAATTTACACCATCTATAATATTTGTACTTACTGGTGACGCTGTGTGTTCGCTGTAGTAGGGATTGCTTTGTGACTCGCAATGACGTGGAGAACGTAACTGCCCCAGAGGGGCATACTGCTAGTAACCACAAGCCTTAACCACATTGCTAACCAAAAGATTAACCCCCGAAGGAGACAAATAATCTATACCCAAGCCTAAGCCCCTTAGCACAAACATAAGCCCTAATACGAATTGCATCAAAGGAATAAACCTGTTAACTCTACTCACTTTTCTTTTAGAACCAAACATCAATACTAACGAAAACAAAGGCAAAGTTCCCAAGCCAAACACAAGCATAAAAAACGAGCCCTGATAAACATTAGCCGTTGCCAAAGCTCCTACCAATGCCGAATAAACCATTCCGCAGGGTAAAAAGCCGTTGAAGATACCTGTCATAAAAAAACGTAAAGCCTTTTTGGAACCTATATACTTACCCAAGCCTGACTGTACAAACAGTAAAAACTCTCTATACAACCTAAACTCTAACAAATGCTTTTTGTCCAGATAACTAATTAGTGCCATCCCTAGCATAACAACACCTGCCAGTATAGACAAGCGTTGCTGAAAGCCCGCCAGATAAAGCCCCTTTCCAAACAAACCAAAAAGCAAGCCTATAGTCATATAACTAATAAGCCTACCTATATGATAAAGCGAAAACTGAACGTTCTTACGCCAACCGTTTTTCAGAGAAACCGACAAAGTAATAGCTATAGGGCCACACATGGCTAGGCAATGCAAACTAGCAAAAAGCCCTAATACAAATGCTGCTATAAACATATTATTTATAATATATGGTTTCTATTTTGGTGTATCTTTTACCTTCTAAAATAAAGTCTATATTGACTAACCACTTCCCTCCTACTAGGTTCCCTGAAGCAATATCAAATACAAGATCGTCTGACAATATTAAGTCGAAACTCTTGTCTAAAGCTCCGTTAGAAGGACGATACAACTTAACAGTCCCTTTTAAAGTTTTATCAGCAAAAAAACCTGTAAAGATTAGCTTTATACCTTCTGATGATTGACTGAACTCTATATATTCGCCAAGAGTATTGTAGTTCTGCTGACTATCTATCAGCTCCTGATATTTTAATTCTTCGTTATAATATTCTTCTGACACGAGCTTATGATCGTACTTAGGATTGGTCAATGTGGTGAATATAAAGTATAGTATAAACGATATAAACAATACAAACGATAGTATTATGCTCTGTACCCAATTAAGTTTTAATTTCATCTTTTCTAATTTTATCTGTAACTTCTAGGTCCTATGAAGTTACTGGTGGTGGTTTCTATTAATTCGTTGTTATAAAACAGACCTATTTTTATTTTATCTTTACTTTCTTTCATGTCCTTTTTATCTATTATAACAAAAAACGTCCCCTCGGTTCTCGCTTGCCTGCCTATAGATATATCGGTATTACCAACTAGCCTTATCTCCCCTTGGTGCGATATCAACTCTATACGTATATAGCTAAGGTCATCATTGGTTTTATTAAGTAGTTTATAAGTAAACACGTTTTTAACCTTAGTCTTTCCTTCCATCTGATACAAAGCTCCAGGTATTCTAAGCACATCGGCTTGTATATCGTTTCTTAGGAATAGTAAAGTTACTAAAACTACGAACAATAGACTAAGTACAGCTATATATCCCTTTATTCTATTCGAAAAAGTAACCTCTTGCTTGTTTACTATATTATCTTCCGAAGCAAAACGTATAAGACCTTTCGGCAAGTCAACACCCTCCATAATAGTATCACAAGCATCTATACAGGCTGTACAGTTTACGCACTCTAGCTGAATTCCGTTACGAATATCTATACCTGTAGGGCATACTTCTACACATTGGTTACAGTCTACACAGTCCCCTTTGCCACTAGCCTCTCGATCTTCTTTTTTGTTAAATATAGCTCTACCTTTAGTCTTCTCGCCTCTTATATGGTCATAAGCTACATTGATAGAATTATTGTCGAGCAATACACTTTGCAACCTTCCGTATGGGCATACTATAATACATACTTGCTCTCTAAACCTAGAGAATATAAAGTAAAACATACCCGTAAAAACTATTATAGCTACAAAGGTACTAGTGTTTTCACTAGGGCTTTTGGTGATCAGCCCCAAAACTCTATCGGCACCTGTGAAGTATGCCAAGAATATATTAGCTATAAAAAACGATACAAACAAAAAGCAGATAGTTTTTAACGTCTTCTTATATATCTTTTCAAAGTTCCATTTTTGCTTATCTAGCCTTCGTTGAGCTCCTTTGTCTCCTTCTATGGTGTATTCTATCCTACGGAAAACCATTTCCATAAATATAGTCTGAGGGCATATCCATCCGCAGAAAACCCTCCCGAACATGACAGTAAACAGAGTTACAAACACTAACCCTATTATCATGGCTACTACAACTATATAAAAGTCTTGTGGCCAAAAGGCTACTCCAAAAAAGTTAAAACGCCTCTCGAATACATTAAGCAATATAAATTGGTTTCCATCAACTTTTATAAACGGAAAAGAAAACAACATAAGTAAAAGTATATAGCTCACGTATTTTCGGTAGTCGTATAGTTTTCCTTTAGGCTTTTTGGGATAAATCCATTGTCTGCCCCCTTGCCCATTAATAGTTCCTATACTATCTCTAAAAACATCTTTACCTTGGTTAGTTTTCATATGTTTTTGTTTTATGATATTATAAATGTATTTAGAATACTCTTTATAATATTTATATAATTAAAAAAATGGTGGTATAAAAAAGGCTCATATCGAAGAGAAATGAGCCTTTTAAAAATTTTATATTATTATTCCCAAATGTCTCCTTCGGCTTTTTTAGCACCTTCGGGCTCACTTCCTTCTAAGTACATTATATAACTAGCTACTCTTTGTCTTTCAAGAGAGTTTAGAGTTGCCTTCCAAGGAATCATTCCTTTTCCATCTCTACCTCCTTCGGTTATAGTCGTAAATATATTTTTAATACCTCCTCCTAGCAACCAATATTTATCGGTTAGGTTAGGACCTATACTTCCTCCACCATCAGGTTTGTGACAAGCAGCACAGTTCATTTCAAATATTTCCTGCCCTATAGCTAAGTCTTCGTCGCTGTCTAGGAAAGTTACATTATCGGCATCTATTAGGTTTTTGGCGTTCTTTTTGTACCATTCCATCTGTACTTTTGCCTCTTCTAACTGTGCTTGATACTCATCTTCTTGAGTTGCTCCTCCCATAAAATGATAGTAACACATATATCCTATTGCAAAAACTATAGTAATATAGAAACTCTGTACCCACCAAGGCGGTAATACGTTGTCTAGCTCTTGTATCCCGTCAAAATCGTGATTTAGCAATATAGAACTCTCTTCTTCTATAGGCTTTGCTTTGGTCCAGTTACGGTACATAGCTTTCAAAGAACCTGACTGCTTTTGATCTATTATATATTGAGTTCTCTCCTCTACATTCATATTGTTCCAATCGGTTCTGTCCGAATATTCTATAAAAGCTTCCACTATTATAAGTGTAAGCAATACGGTAATATGTAGCGACAACATAACAGACTCGGTCAAAAACGAAGGATTGCTAAGCCCTCCTGCCATAGATTCTGCTATTATAAAGTAAACTACAAATATAATTAAGACTCTCAGTATAGGTAAGTTTTTATTTTTCTTCATAATTATAGTATATTATCGTTTCCTATTGGTAATTGTTTTACTTTATCTATATACTCTTTTTTGGAGGTAAAAACCCACCAAAAAAGAAGTGTAAAGAAGCTAAAGAATATCAGTAGCGATATTATTGGGTATATAGATATTCCGTCTATAGTAGCCATATGATGTTTTATAAATTTCAACATAATTATTGATTTTCAACTTTTATATCTGTCCCTAGCCTTTGCAAATAAGCTATCATAGCTGTTATCTCTTTTTTACTGATAGGAGTAAACTCTTCGCCATTAGCCTGAGCCTCTGCCTTGTCCGAATTATAATTCTCTTCGAACACAGGGTCTTGCATTAGGTTAGCTTCTATTATAGCCGATTGCTCTTCAACACTTATAAGTGCATTTCTAACTTCCGAATCGGTATAAGGAACTCCCAACTTCTGTAAAACTCTCATTTTAGTCTGAAGATCGCTAGTATCTAAAGTGTTACGAACTAACCATTGGTACCTCGGCATTATAGAACCTGGAGAAGTACTTTGAGGATCGAACATATGGTTTAAGTGCCAGCTATCAGAGTATTTCCCTCCTTCACGGTGAAGGTCTGGTCCAGTACGCTTAGACCCCCATAAGAATGGATGATCATAAACAAACTCACCCGCTTTGGAATACTCTCCATACCTTTCGACTTCTGACCTAAATGGACGTATCATCTGTGAGTGACACCCCACACAACCTTCACGTATATATAAGTCACGACCTTCTAGTTCTAAAGGAGTATAAGGCTTAACGCTCGATATAGTCGGTATATTAGAATCTACTAATAAAGTAGGAACTATCTGCACTACACCACCTATTAGTATAGCTACGGTAGCAAATATCAATAACTGTATTGGTCTTCTCTCTAGTTTTTGATGGAAAGTTTCTTTAAACTTACTTATTCTACCTATTCTTTCTAATTCAGGAGCTTCAGCTAATTCGTCAGATACATCTTCACCTTGTTTTATAGTCTTCACCATATTATAAAGAAGGATAAAAGCACCAACTATATACATAGAACCACCTATAGCACGCATCCAATACATTGGCATTATCTGTATTACGGTTTCTAAGAAGTTACCGTAAGCAAGCGTTCCGTCAGGGTTAAACTCTTTCCACATAGAAGCTTGTACAAAACCAGCTACATACATAGGAACAGTATATATAATGATACCCAAAGTACCTATCCAAAAGTGAGTGTTAGCTAGCTTGGTAGAGTATAATTTAGTTTTAAATAATCGGGGGATTAACCAATAAATCATACCAAAGATAAGGAAACCATTCCAAGCTAGTACACCTACGTGAACGTGAGCTACTATCCAGTCGGTATAGTGAGCTATAGCGTTAAAGTTCTTAAGAGAAAGCATAGGACCTTCGAAAGTAGCCATTCCATAACCTGTAATTGCAACCACCATGAATTTCAAGACAGGATCGACTCTAACTTTGTCCCATGCGCCTCTAAGTGTTAATAATCCGTTTATCATACCTCCCCAAGACGGTGCTATAAGCATTATAGAAAATGCTACACCTAGGTTCTGAGCCCAGTCGGGTAAGGCAGTGTATAGTAAATGATGGGGACCTGCCCATATATATATAAATATCAATGACCAAAAGTGTACTATCGATAATTTGTAAGAATACACTGGTCTTCCCGCAGCCTTTGGTACAAAATAGTACATAAGCCCCAAGAAAGGAGTAGTTAAGAAAAATGCAACAGCATTGTGACCATACCACCATTGTACCAAAGCATCTTGTACCCCCGAATAAACAGAGTAACTTTTGGTTAATGAAACTGGTAAAGACAAACTGTTGAATATATGTAGTACCGCTATAGTAACAAAAGTAGCAAGGTAAAACCAAATAGCTACATATAAGTGACGCTCTCTACGTTTGATAATAGTACCTATCATATTGATACCGAAAACAACCCATATAATAGTTATTGCTATATCAATTGGCCATTCTAACTCGGCATATTCCTTGCTCGAAGTATAACCCAGAGGCAAAGAAATAGCTGCTGCCACTATAATAAGTTGCCATCCCCAAAAGTGAAGATTACTAAGGAAGTCACTAAACATCCTAGCCTTAAGTAAGCGCTGCAACGAGTAATAAATACCCCCAAACATAGCATTACCTACAAAGGCAAATATAACTGCGTTGGTATGTAAAGGACGTAAACGACCGAAACTAAGCCACGGTATACCACTAGTTATATTAGGGAATATAAACATCAACGCCAGTAGCAAACCTACCGACATACCTATTAGTCCCCAAAAAACAGTTGCATAAATGAAGCTTTTTACTACTTTGTTGTTGTAAAAAAATTGTTGCATTTTCATAAATTACTTAGGTTTTTGTTTTTTTATTTAAAACGAGTTCATCGTCGAAAAGCATCCTTACCGAAGGTGTATAAGTGTCCTCAAATTGATTACCCCTCATTGCTTTTACAAAAAAGAATAAGAATAAAAGAGCTATAAACAAGCTCAGGGCTATTAGTAGATATATTACTTCCATGGTGGTTACTTTTATGATGTAAAAGTACTGTGGCTAGTTTGGCTAAAGAATGATATTTGTCATGTTATTTTTTTTTTGGAGGGGTTGGGGATTGGGGTTGTTTTATTTTGAAATAATATAGATACTTAGTTTAGATTTTATATATATTTGCTGTAAACAATTTCAAATATCATAAGTAAATATGAAAAAACAAGTATCTACTGAAAGTCGTATAAGTAATAATATGAAATTACAATAATGGAAAAACTTACAGAAACACTAAAAACATTTTTACATTTAAGTACACAAATTAAGTTTATTACCACAATAAACTATACTTATAGGGATAATAATGAATATTTAGATAACATTAAATTAGTAGGGTATTATAAGAAATATTCTTTTTCTAATGCTGTTTCTGGAAATTTACAGAATTATGCCATGATTATTATATGTTCTTTTTTAGATGAGTTAAACAAAGAGCTTACTCCTAAAAAGCACCCTGGATATTCTGATAGGATTATGCATATTAAAAAATCAATTAAACAAATTATAAAAAGAATTAATAAGTGGACAAACCTACAGGATTACAGAAACAATGTATTAGCTCATAATTTTAGAGAAAAAAATACTCCTATTTTTTCTAATAATAGAGAGAAAAAAACCTATAAAATACCTTATTCAAATTCAGAACATTATTTGTTATCGGAGTTAATACTATTAATTACTCAAATTATAACAAAGGAATTTGATGATATTGTATCAAAAATAGATTTTAACGAAAGTTTACTTGATAAAATTGACTTTATATATAATGAAGTAGATGTACAAAAAGAATATAATACTATACAAATGGAATGTCTAAATATTTTAAATAAATAAATAACATGGACTTATCTCTCGTTTCACTTATCAGAAAAACTAGGTAAGAATATAGTACATCGACTAGTATTAACACCACACATAACATAATAACCTTCATATAAAAACAAATGATAATCAGAAATAAGACAAAGTTTATTAATTGGCTAGGAGTATTAGCTGCCTTATGGCTAATGTTTTACCCCGTATATTATAATTTGGCTGTTTTTATGAATATTTCAATAATCATAATTGCTATATTGTTTGTTTTAAAACATCGAGGTAAAGTTGGTATTGAGGCTCGTAAATGGGATAATACACCAATACCCAAGATAGATACTGCAATTCTTTCTTCTTCGTTTGCTCTTATATTAAGAGCTGTACTTGACATCAAAATAATTGGATTAGAAACAATGTTTATATATTCTATGATAATTTCTATTCCTTTAATTTGTATTCTATTTTATGGGACAAAAGAATATTTAGTACGAAGAAAAATATTCGTAGGGTTAATTTGGGCTATGCTATTTACCTCTACTTTTGGTTGTGGAACAATTATATTAGGTAATGCTATTTTAGATCAATCTCAACCTAAGCTTTACAAATCAAAAATTATAAGTAAGGAGCTAGAAAAAGGAAAATACTACAAGATCTATTTTGAACCATGGGGACCTATTAAGACTATTGACTTGATGAGAGTTTCAAGAGCTAAATTCGAAAGTTTAAATGCTAATGATTCAATTGAATTAGAATTAAAAGAAGGTTTTTTCAAAATACAATGGGTTAAGAAATAAATACAACACACAATACTCACTACCCATAAAGTCCTTGCGAGAAACTAAGCAACCCATACGCAATGACGTACTGTTGTCCTAACCGCCCACAACGTCATTACGAGGCACGAAGCAAACTCAAGAAACGAGGCAAACCCTACGCCATGACTCACTACACTCTAACTTATTGCAAGGGAGTAAGCAAACTCTCAGATTGCTTCGCTCGTTCCCCACTCGTAATGACGTACTGGTGTCTTCACCGCCCACAACGTCATTGCGAGAAACGAAGCAATCCCTACTCTACGACGTACTACTATCCATAACATCATTACGTTAGACTAAACCCAACACCACTTACAAAGTAAAATAAACAAAACTAATATAAACCGACAAAAGTACAGCTCCTCCTATTTTACCTAGCTTACCTTTACTAAGTAAAGATATACCTAACAACACAACAGGTACAGCTATCATCCATAATATATCGTTACTCATCAGTTTGCTATCTACTACTTTTATGTCTTGTATCACAGAAGTTATTCCGAGTACTGCTAGTATATTGAATATATTCGATCCTAACAAATTCCCTAACGATATAGCCTTCTCTTTCTTGATTACTGCCATTATAGAGGTTGCCAATTCGGGTATACTTGTTCCTATCGATATTATGGTTACCCCGATTATTCTCTCTGATATACCGAACTCTGTTGCTATACCTACCGCTCCTAACACTAATAGTTCTGACCCTCCCCAAAGTGCTACACCTCCTAAAACTAATATTAATAAATCTTTAGTTAATGAATTAGGATTTTCGTCTTCTTCTACCTCTTCGGCTGCCTTTTTGTCTTTATTAAAAAACAACATATAACATATAAACGACACCAATAAAACTATCATTATAACTCCTTCGTAAAAGTCTAATTGGTTGTTATTACTAAGGAAATAATACAACAATAATGACGAAAACATTACTATAGGCAAGTCCAAAGTGTAAAACCTTTTGCCAACTGATATGTTTCCTAGCAATAAAGTAACCCCTAACACCAAAGCTATATTAGCAATATTAGAACCAACTACATTACCCAACGACAAATCGGAATGCCCTGTAGAAGCCGCAGATATACTTACTATCAACTCTGGTGCCGATGTAGCAAACGATACTACTGTCATTCCTATTATTATCTTCGAAATATTAAGCCTCAACGAAAAATTAACTGATGCCTTCAACAACCAATCACCTCCTTTTATCAATATTATAAACCCTAAAACTACATATGCTATATTCATTGTTATCTGTTCTTTGTTTTTTACCCTGTCTTTATTTATTAGCCTTTATCATCCTATCTCTTTCGAAGATATCTTTTCGCAAAACTATATTTTTTAATCCTATTACTATAATCAAGTCACTAGTTTCTTTCCCCAAATATTCGTTTATCTCAAAGTATAAACTTCCCCCTTCGTTTAAACTATCTTTGGCTAACTGAGTTATTTTTCTATAGAAAACAAGAGGGTCGTTATCGTCAACAAACAAAGCTAAACTTGGTTCGTGTTTCAATACATTTTGACTTATCTCTACCTTTTCTAACTCTCGTACATAAGGCGGATTACTAACTATTATATCGTAAGTATCGTCTAATTTGTCTACCGATAGTATGTTTTTGTTTATAAACTTAATAGTAACATTATTGGCTTTAGCATTGTATCTGGCTATTTCTAAAGCCTCCGACGACACATCTATACTATGAACCTCTGCGTTAACAAAATTCTTAGCTAAGCTAATAGGTATACATCCGCTTCCTGTACCTATGTCTAATATTTTTAAAGTCTTATTAGCGTCTTGAAAGTCTTGTTTTATCCAGTTAATAAGTTCCTCAGTTTCTGGACGTGGTATTAATACCGCTTCGGTTACTTTATAGTCTAAGTCCATGAATTCGGTACTTCCTATTATATATTGTATAGGTCTGTGGCTTTCTAATTCTTGTAAACATTGGCTGAAATATTCTAAGTCTGAGGAAGTCAGTTTCAAACTTCTGTCCAAAGCTAAATCCACTCTTCTTAAATTTAATCTATGTTCTATAAGTAAAAAGAAGAAGTTCAAAACTTCTTCTTTACTGTATTTGTCTTCTAGTTTTTGGCAGAAAAGAAATTTATAATCGGATATTAGCATATTATACTCCTAATATCTTAGGCAATTCACTAAGTTCTATTCCAGAATAATTACCAGAGCTCATCATAAGTACAACGCTATTATTATAGTCTAAACTTTTCATTGAGTTTAATAATTCATCTTTAGAATACATTATTTCTATATCTTCTCTATTAAATGCTTTTCTTATTTCCTGCTTGGTAAAAAAGTTTTTACCTTTTATTTTTAAAGCTTCTTCATCCATAAAAACGATAGCATTGTCCGAAGAATTAAGGCTGTCTTTGTACTTCCCTATAAAATCGGGGTTAAGACTACTATAAGTATGCAATTCGAATACCGATATTAGTTTTCTGTTTTTGTACTGAGCTTTTACCGATTTGTTGGTGGCATCTACTTTCGAAGGTGAATGAGCAAAGTCTTTGTAAATAACAGTTTCTTCGGACTGATATATTTTCTCTAATCTCTTAGAAGCTCCTTTAAAAGACTGTATAGCTTCAAAAAAGTCCATTTCATCTATTCCTATAAGCTGACATATCCACTTAGCCCCCGATAAATTAGAAATATTATGTAAACCAAATATTTCCAAATCCATATCTCCTTCAGGAGTTTCTATATAAGTAATACCATCTACTATACTATGCTTTATAGTTTCGTAAGGGTATTTTTTGATAGGATTAGTATTGTTTTCGGCAATATCGTTAAGTGTTTTATCTTCACTATTATAAACCAACATTCCTCCTGAGGCTATTTTATCTATAAATATATCGAACTGTTTATTGTATTTTTCTTCGGTCTCAAACACATTAATATGGTCCCAAGCGATACCACTTATAAGTGCTATATTAGGATTGTACAGATGAAACTTAGGGCGTAAATCTAAAGCTGAACTAAGGTATTCGTCTCCTTCCAATATTATAAAATCGTTTTCTTCGGTAAGTTTGACCATAGTCTCAAAGCCATCAAGTTGAGCTCCTACCATATAATCTACATCTTTTTCATGATAGTTAAGTACATGAAGTATCATAGAGGTAATAGTCGTTTTACCATGCGAACCACCTATAACAACTCTAGTTTTCCCTTTGGACATCTCATATATAAACTCAGGATAAGAATATATCTTAAGCCCCAATTCTTTAGCTTTTTCTAATTCTACATTCCCATCTTTGGCATGCATTCCTAGTACCACAGCGTCTAAACTATCGTTTATATTATCGGTAGACCAACCTAACTGCTTAGGTAATAATCCTTTTTTATCTAATCTGCTTTTGGACGGTTCAAATATACTGTCATCACTACCCGTTATTTTATAGCCT
>JABSPL010000010.1 GCA_013215105.1 Flavobacteriaceae bacterium | reverse complement strand
TCTCGAATATCATTATTGACAAGAGCAAGTACTTATAAATATAATATGGGTATTTCGAGAAGTTTATTTTGGATGAATAAATTGATTAGCTGAACTAGGTTGTTGTTTTGGATTTTAAAGAGAATTAAAAACTTGTATAATTAAATTGTTTTCGCTTATTTTGTTGAATATTATAGTCTGCATGGAATTGCATGTGAGAAACTGTGTGTAAGCACACTCGCAGTATTTTATTAGAATGTAAGCAAACAGGTAAAATGAATATGCCACTAACAGGGCACACTCCATAGGGGGAGTAGTTTAGGTATGAGGTTCAGATATACTAATGACGTTCGGTTTATGAATAACGGATAGCTCTTCGAAAACCCCTACGTAGTATATGCTAGGCGATAGTGGCAACCTCATAAAAAAAATCAAAATGACACTTAACCAGGAACATAAAGACTTTGAAAATTATTGTGTGAATTTAATTGGAAAAACAATTATTAAAGTTGAATATGTTGAAATTGACTATGAAAAATTAAACGGAAAATCTATTAAAAAACCGTACTATTTAACCCGTTTTCAAAATCTTGACTCAATTGATTTCTCTATTTTTTTGCACTACAATACAAATGAAAAAATAGAAATATATTGGGATGGAAAGTTTTTTCAATATGGAATTGGAATAAAAATTAACGAAACTTTAGATTTTTCAGATTTTAAAGTTTGGAATGTTTCAAGTAATAATCTTTGGACTAAAATAATTGGAAAAACCATTAAAAACGTCAAATTAAATTGGGAAAAAGTAACAAGCAGAGAAGAAAAAAGCGGGAACACTAAAAATTTTATTTATCCTCAAGATATTTCATTAACATTCACCAACGGAATAAATATATTTATAAGTGCTGCGGGGTTTTTAAACGAAAATGACAATGAAGTTTTTGGAATGCTTGACAATTTAACAGTAACAGATAATGAAGAATTAGCACGAAAAACAAGAATGATAAATTAAAAGCAGCCTATAACAACAATGTATATAAATAATTAGAGGTTTAGTACTTAAACCGAAAGTAAGTTAGTTATTCACAAATCGTTATGATATATAAAAAAAAGAATGATCTTCGCTACTGAGATATACTAATGTGAGAATCCTAACGACAGTATGTTTTTAGGGCGTGAGTTAGTTTATGGAAATTGTCTGTTTTTTGGAATGTTCATGTTCTGACAAACTTTATAGAAACAACATGTTTCCTGTTGTTTATGAATGTAAGTATGAAATTCTGAATTTAAAGTAGTTTACAAACTTGCATAATTCAATAGTTTTCGCTTATTTTGAACAATATTACAATCTGTATGGAATTGCATGTGAGAAACTGTATGTAAGCACACTCGCAGTATTTTATCAGAATGTAAGTGAAATGTATAAGCCCATAACAAGGCACACGCCATAGGGAAGTAGTTTAGGAATTGTGTTTGGCTATACTAATCCTCCTAAAAATATTGGAAGTTTAAAAGAATATAAACATAAAATATTATTTTGGCTACGGGAGGTTTAAGTTGAAGAGTAGCTCTCCGAAAACCCTACGTTGTATATGCTAGGCGTTGGGTATAATTATAAAAGAATAAAACTTGAAAGAAATCCTTAATAAAAACCCAAAAATAGATTTATCAGATTTTCCGACTATTGAGAAATCTTATAATTACTCATTAAGATTTGAATTAGGAGATGAAATTCCAAACGGAACAAAAAAAAGAGTCCGACAAGCAAAACGAAGAGCTTTAGAAATTTTTGAAAGTCTTTTCAAGAATGAAAAAGAAATAATCATTATTTCCTATGAATGGAAAAATGAAATATTTGCCAGAACCCCAAATTTTCTCTTCGAAATAATTAAAAAAAACAAACCTAAAAATATTGAACAACTTGCTTTAATGCATTTCGAAAATGAAGAAATATAATTTGACGAAGGTTTTCTTGGGGAATTCACTCTCGAAAAAGGAATAATAAATTGGGGTAAAATATTTAAAGCTATCGCTAACACAGAGATGGGATTTACTCCAACCTGTCATCAAATTGTATATTTATTTGGCAAAGAAAGTAATAGAATGTTTTGGATGTATGATGATAGAGGCTGTTTAGCTATGTCTAATGACAAGAGTGACTTAAATGAATTATTTGACAAATATAAAAAGTGGTTAGTTGAAGGATATGATTCTAATTTTAAACAACAATAAAAACTACACCCAACAATGGATATAATTAATACGGGGGTTGGTATTGAACCCGAAAGTTTATCGCTTTCTACCGCCCTACTTACCATATGCTAGCCGTTAGTAGCAACTATAAATAGAACAAGCTTTACTACTGAGATATACTAATGTGAGAGTCCTAGCTACAGTATATTTTTAGGACGTGAGTTAGTTTATGGAAATTGTCTGTTTTTTGGAATGTTCATGTCCTGACAAACTTTATAGAAACAACATGTTTCCTGTTGTTTATGAATTTAAGTATGAAATTCTGAATTTAAAGTAGTTTACAAACTTGCATAATCTAATTGTTTTCGCTTATTTTGAACAATATTACAATCTGTATGGAATTATATGTGAGAAACTGTACGTAAGCACACTCGCAGTATTTTATCAAAATGTAAGCAAGGAGGCAGGATGAATAAGCCACTTACAAGGCATAGGGAAGTAGAGCTTCGAAAACCCCTAAGTCGTATATGCTAGCCGTTATCTACAAACTCTGCAACTATGAACAAAAATTACAATTATGAAATTATCGATTACCCTATTCCTTTGCTTCTTTTTAACTAGTTGCTACTTTGGTTCGAATGAATCTGGAAGAGAAATAATAAACGATTGTTACCTGGCTAGGTGGGATAATGATACCTGGATTTCTTATAGCAAAGATGGCGATGCCATTTGGGATGCAGATAACATTATAGTTGGTCACAATATTTTTGCAGTTGGGGATAATGATGACTTTATTATCGCAAAACAACATCCTTGTAAAAACACACTTCCGCACATTCAAGACTATGACAGCCTAAGTCCTGATAGAAACGTTACAAATTATTACATTATCGATACAAGGAATGACAGTTACGTTGTGCATCGTTATAATAATAAAAAAGATTTCAATGAAGCAAGAACGCTATTTGGGATCCCAAAAAACTTACCTTACAAGTTTTACGATAAGGAAATTGATTAACACTAGCAGCCAATCAAGTAGACACCTCCGTTCCTAAATAGGAACGGAGTGCTCATCTCGCGCCACCGTAGCCCACGACAAGCTATGGGTGAACCAAGCGGTACTAAGTATACGGCGGTTCACCAGATTGTAATCTTCTTATTATTAATATAGTCTATCAAAGGTTTATATCCTTTTCGTTTAAGTCTAGCTTTGGTTATAGTAGTTTCTGATATAGGACTTTGAGCAACCTCCTAACCTAGTCAAACTAATATATTTTGTTTATATAAAACCTTAGGCTGATTTTTCTTGCGACTTATGAATATTTCATAAGTATACTACTGTATATAAAGGGCTTGCTTCCTGTATATTAATCAACTATCTTTAAAATATTAAAAATATGGCTATACTGGGGACACAAGGCATATAATCCATAGCTCCAATACTCATAATGAAAAGGGGGCTACGTCTCATATGCTATCTGGTTGTGCGTCATTAAAAAAATAATCTAGGATATTTACGAATTATGAATAAAATGAAAGTAATTATATGTACTAAATACGGCTCACCAGAAGTCTTAAAGCTTGTCGAAATTGAAAAACCCATTCCAAAAGAAAATGAAATATTAGTAAAAAATATTGCAACTTCAGTTTCAAAGGCTGATACTAGGGTTAGAAGCTTTTCGGTTCCATTAGCTTTTTGGATTCCTGGTAGATTGGCTCTTGGGATAATGAAACCGAGAAAGAACATTTTAGGAGGCGAGTTTGCAGGTAAGATTGAACTAGTAGGAAGTGATGTAAAGAACTTTAAGCAAGGGGATGAAGTCTTTGGCGCTACAGGAATGGAGTTTGGAACTTATGCGCAATACGTTTGTATTCCTGAGGATGGAGTTGTAGCAATTAAACCGACTAACATTGACTTCCAGAAAGCTGCAGCTATTCCAATTGGTGCTAGAACAGCCTTGTATTATTTGAGAAAAGCTAACATCAAAAAAGGACAGAAGGTCTTAATCTACGGAGCATCAGGTAGTGTTGGTAGTTATGCAGTTCAAATTGCAAAAACTTTAGGGGCAGAAGTAACAGCTATATGTAGTTCTACAAATATTACTTTGATGAAGAGTATTGGAGCAGATTACGTAATTGATTATACTGATAAATATTTTTCATTAAAACATAATACATATGATGTGATATTTGAAGCGGTAAACAAAAGCTCATTTTTTAAATGTAGCAAAGCGCTAAAGGATAAAGGAATATATCTAAATATTGCAGCAACTATGAAAACTTTAGCTATGATTTGGATTTCTATTATTTCAAAGAAGAAAATTATTGTAGCTCCACCTGCAGAACATACTGATTATATAACAAAGAGTGAACCTCTCAATTTTCTAAAAAAACTTGTAGAAGAAGGTAAAATATCACCCCTAATAGATAAAGAGTTTGGAATTGAGCAAATTATTAAAGCTCACCAATATGTTGACAAAGGACATAAAAAAGGAAATGTAGTAATTAGAATGAATTAAAAATAACGACCGCACAATCAAGTAGACACCTTCACTCCTAACTAGGAATGGAGTGCACCTCTCACACCACCGTACCCCGCGACAAGCTCTGGGTAAACCAAGCGGTACTAAGTATACGGCGGTTCACCAAACCCAGTCTACTGATTATTAACATAATCAATCAAAGGTTTATATCCTTTTCGTTTAAGTCTAGCTTTAGTTATAGTAGTTTCTGGTATAGGACTTTGAGCAACTGCCCAGCCTCCCATTATTCACTACTTTATTATTTTATAGGGTGTTCATGAGTTCGTTCCTCGGTTCGTGTTCTACTCCAAGGGAAAGCCATTCCTTTTTCTACACCTAAACGGATAAGGTTTTTACGTTTCCTATCGGGCTTTTTCCAATCATGCCAAATACAATATCGTAATCTATTTCTTATCCATTCGTCTAGCTTTACAGTCTCTCTAAGATAATATTAAGTAATATTAAAGCCTCTATAAAGCTATTATATACTTTTTACATAGGCAAAAAAGTAACAAAAAACCCCTAGCCTCGTAGTCAAAAACCTATCTTACTAGTAGCTCTATGACTAAAAAAGCCTCATAGAGGCCTTTAGTATTGATGCTCTTTGTCTCTACTGCCAGTTTTTGAACGCCATAGAACTACTGTAAGCTTACGGTTTTATAACTAAGGGCAGTTTTAAAGTTACTCTACTAAGAAATATCATCTATAAACAAATTTTCTTAGTAGGTTTTGTCCTTCAAAAAACACTAGTAATACTACATTGGTCAAATAGCGTTAATAAAAACTTAAGTTGCTTGAGGAGGCACGACGAGTTAAGTTTTTTAGATATTTGAACGATAGTAGTATAGACTATTTTTTAACAGGCTAGATTTTTTTGTTTACTTACTTTTTTATTATTTTAGGGGAGTTCGTGAATCTCCTTCGTCGATTTGTTTTTTCAGCGATGCAAAAAAGTAAAAGAAGGCTTGTATAATCCAATAGTTTTCGCTTATTTTGATGAATATTATAATATGAATGGAATTACATGTGAGAAACTATGTGTAAGCACACTCGCTGTATTTTATCAGAATGTAAGCAAACAGGTAAAATGAATAAGCCTATAGCAAGGCATAGGGAAAGTAGAGCTTCGCCCCCCCTACGTCGTATATGCTAGCCGTTGTAGAACATTGAGAAATTACAATAAAAAATCAAACCAATGAAGATATTATTAATTTTTATCATGTGCAGTTTTATAAATACAATATGTATAGCACAAGAAAATAATCCCCAAATTACTATAGGCATTAATCATACAATTAAGTCTTCGATATTAAATCAGGATAGAACAATTCAAATTTATACACCAGATGGTTATTCAGATTCAGAACAAGAATACCCAGTACTTTATATTTTAGATGGACAATGGTATTTTTTGAGTGGTGTAGCTATTCAAAAAGCCTTGCGTACTCCTGGTGCTATTCCAGAAATGATTATTGTAGGTATTAATAATAGCAATCCATTAAGAAGAACATTATTTGGGAATGAGAATAAAAAATTCACTGATTTTTTAATTAATGAAGTTATACACTTTATAGATTCAAATTACAGAACAAATAAAGAACGTGTTATTTTTGGTTGGGAGGCTGCTGCTTATTACATAAGTGAATTAATTTTAGAAAAGAGTGAAGTCTTTAATGGAGCTATTATAACTGACGGTGGCTATGCTTCCGAAGACTCAGTCAAAGAGTTTAATTCAAAGAAAGATATCTATCTATTTATGGCTAACTCCAAAAAAGATATTTATTATATAAGTTCAACTGAAGCGTTCCATGAAATATTGAAAGAGAACAATCCTACGAATCTTATTTGGAAATACGAATTATTTAATGATGAAGTGCATGAAACCTTAGCACATTTGGCAATGTATAAAGGGTTGAAATACTATTATCATAATTATGACTCCCTAGTTTTCGAAAGTATCCAACAATTTATTGATTTAGGTGGAATGGGTTACTTGGCTACTTATTTTAAAGAACGAGCTAAACGATTTGGTGGTGATGACCATATAGATGAAAGTACAAAAAATGGATTAATTTGGTTAGCATGGAACAGAAATAATTTTGAATATTTTAATATTTTTATGACTGAATTTAAAGATGTTTTAACTACAAGAAGATATGCTTCCGCGTATTGGCAAAATCGTTTTGGACAGTTTTACTTAAAACATAAAGACTACCAAAACGCGATTAAGTATTTTAATACAGGGCTTACAAAATATCCAAATTCAAACTTTGAAGAAGAGATGCAAAGGGGTATAGTGGATGCAAAAAACAGAGGTAATTAATCAATTAAAATAAATAATATAAAAACATTTGCTAACTGATCAGTTGGACTAGGTTCTTGTTTTGATTTTTTCATTGGATTTTAAAGAGTACTATCAACTTGCATAATCCAATAGTTTTCACTTATTTTGGGTAATATTACAATCTGTATGGAATTGCATGTGAGAAACTGTGTGTAAGTACACTCACAGTGTTTTTTTGGAATGTTCATGTTCTGACAAACTTTATGGAAACAACATGTTTTCTGTGATTTCTGAATATTATGATATTTGGAAACAAGAGAAATACAAACTTGCATAATCCAATTGTTTTCGCTTATTTTGATGAATATTACAATCTGTATATGAGAAACTATGTGTAAGCACACTCACATTATTTTATCAGAATGTAAGCAAATAGGTGAAATGAATAAGCCCATAACAGGGCATAGGGGAAGTAGTTTAGCAGTGGAGTTCGGTTTAGGAATGGAAAGTAGAGCTTCGAAGACTCCTACATCGTATATGCTGACGTTGTGAGTAACTAAAAAAATAAATTATCGAACATTTAAAAAGATATTGTCTTGAAATTGTTGAGTTTACTTCAACAGAGATTCATTTGATTGAAACCTATTTCACTGAAAGTCCATTGAATAAAAAAGATTTCATTTTAAAGAATGGAGAAGTATGTGATTTTATTGGCTTTTTAAGTAAAGGTTGTATTCGTCATTTTCATTTAAAAGATGGAGATGAAATTACGTGCGATATATCTTTTGAAAATTCCTTTTTTACAGAATTTAATAGTTTCAATACTGGTTCCAAAAGTCAAATATCTTTTCAAGCTTTAGAAGATTCTAAACTACTTCTTATTTCCAAAAAAAAGCTATACGAACTTTATGAAATCAATCCTAAATTTGAAAAATTGGGTAGAAAAATTGCAGAAAAAGTAGCAATTAGAAACACCAATATTGCAATGTCCTTAGCTTCTGATAAACCCGAAAAAAGATACTCTAATTTACTAAAAGAAAAACCTGAAATATTTCAGCGAGTCCAGCAAAAATATATAGCGAATATATTAGGTGTAAAACCAGAAAGTTTAAGTAGAATACAAAAAAGAGTCTTTTCAAAACTCAAATCTTAACTTAAGTCATCGTCTTAAGGCTATTGTAGTTTCTACATTTGTAAAAAACAAAAATATGAAACATTTATTTATTTTATTAACAGTAATAACAATAGCAACAATGACAAAAGTAAAAGCCCAAACATTTGATTTAAAAAGATTAGCATCATATGAAACAACTCTAGATGATGTAATGGAAATTATTGACAAAAAATTAGTAAAAGAAAAACTAAAAGAAGTAGAAGATGTTTTTAATAAAAACTCAAATGAGCTTAACACTGTAAGATTAGGTCTGATTTATCACGATATAGCATTGAATCTCACCTTTTTTGATAAAACAAAAGAATATGCAGGGTATGCACAAAAAAGCTATGATGTTTTGACCAAACTTTCCGGGAATAAAAATACAACACCTGAATTAATGGTTTTCATAGAATCATATAGAGCTTCTTCTCTTTCGTTAATTGCCGGAGAAACGAAAAAACTTAGTTTATTAGGAAAAGCTTTTGAAATATTTGCAAATACGATAGAAAAGTATGCCTCAGTATCACCAAGACCTGAATTTATGAGAGGTAGTGTTTCAGAAAATCTCCCCTTTTTTATGTGGAAGAAAAGAAAATTCGCAAGAGTTGATTTTGAATCAATCATTAAAAAACAAAAACAAAACACTAGCTATGCTGACTTTAGAATTATGAGCTTTTCGTATTGGGCTTGGGCAAGAGCAAATAGTGGAAAAAAGCATCGAAAACAAGCAATAGAATACTTAAATAAAGCGATTGAAATAGACCCAAATTATAAGGCAGGTAGAAAAAGAGCAGAAGAGTTAAAAGCAAAATATAGCAGACAATAACTACTATCAGCAAAGTATGAAAAAATAAGAGTTAAACCTGAAAGCAATTGTGTTTTAAGACTCTTACTACTCGACTACAAACCGTTATCAATAACTCAAGTTTCGCAGTACCTTCAGACATCTTAAACAAGGGTTAATAAGCTAGTTTTAAACCTTCCTTGTTTTGTCTTAAAAAACTAAATTCCTCACAATTACTTATAATTTTAGATGTAATACCTACTAAATCAAT
>JABSPL010000001.1 GCA_013215105.1 Flavobacteriaceae bacterium | reverse complement strand
CAGGAATTAACAACCTATATACATAAAAACCTTATTATATATAAATATCTAAATTCTTTTAAATATTTATTCCCATTCAAACTTTATATTATATAACTTTGTTTAGTAAACTCATAAATATATAGTGTAGCTAATGATATTGATACTGCTCGGATTAAGAAGTTAATCTAAGATTCCCTTGATATTCTACCTCTCTATGGATACCATTTCTTTTGATTAATAGTCCAAAACTACAATCCTCCATAGTGGACTTGTATCTGCTAGTTAATAACCATGCACGGCACAAAAAAAAAGGGTTCAATCACAACTAAGCAACTAAACCCTTTTTTATTTTAAGATAAACCTATATTACTTACTATAACCTAATATATCATCTATAGTATTTGCTGTTACAGAATGATAATTCGATCTTGATTCTTTATATATTTCTAAAGCCTCTTCAACTTTATCATTAGTTTTGTAAGCTTTAAACAAAGTAGAAACATACCATCTACGCCCTACTCTTGTTAAAAATTCTTTTATTTTAGCATCAACATCATTACCTCTGTAATCAAAATTGATAGACTGCTCGTACCAAACCATAGCAATATAAGAATTCCCTGAATTTGTCAAGTCATAAGACTTATCTAACGTACTCATTTGTTCTTTGGTGAAATTTTTAGGGAAATTTCTAACAAAATAAACCCATTCTTGAGTAGTCCAATCTTTTACTATTTCGGTATTTACCACAGACGTTTTAGAAAACTCAGCTATATAAGAAGATACATCTTTGAACTTGTCCGACTTTATTACCGATGCATTACTTGGAACTCCTGGTTTGTAAACCCATTCTTCGGTGTTAAAGTCTATTTTATTAGGTTCTAAAAGATTTTTATTCAGATATTTTATAAATTTTTCTGTAGTTATAGTCGAAAAAGCATGCTTTTTAAAATATGATTTTAAGAAAACATCAAATTTTTCTCTACCTACAGTTTCTTCTAGAGTTCTTAAAAACAAATATCCTTTATCGTAAGCTATACTATTCATACCGTCATCAGGATTTCTTCCTTCTAGGCTTAATTTCAATTTAGTATCTTCAGGATTATTTTTGAACGATTCTACTTGCTCTGCAAGGTCTTGCCTACCTATAAGGGCTAACATATTGGCTCTATCTTTACCGTATAAAGACTCCATTATTCTAGTTTCGAAATAAACAGTAAATCCTTCATTCATCCAAAAATCATCCCAAGTAGAATTAGTCACTAGGTTACCTGACCAAGAGTGTGCTAGCTCGTGAGCTATTAATGAAGTTAAACTTCTGTCACCTGCTATCACTGTTGGGGTTGCAAATGTAAGTCTAGGATTTTCCATTCCTCCAAAAGGAAAACTAGGAGGTAAAACTATAACATCGAACTGATCCCAGTCATATTTACCATAAAGGCCTTCTGCTGCCAGTACCATTTTCTCCATATCAGCAAATTCGTAGTGTGCTTTTTCTATCATAGATTTCTCTGCATAAACACCTGTTCTTTCACTTACTGCTTTATATTCTATATCACCTATTGCTATAGCTATTAGGTATGGTGATATTTTTTGTTTCATAGAGAAATTATAAACACCATCAGCCGATTTTTCTTTAGGATTTTCAGCACTCATTACAGCCATAAGGTTATTTGGAACTTTTACAGTAGCATTATAAGTAACTCTTATCTGAGGGCTGTCCTGTATAGGAATCCAGGTTCTGGTAAGTATAGCTTGCCCTTGAGTAAACAAAAAAGGACTAGTCTTGTCGGCTGTTTGTTCTGGCTTCAACCATTGTAAAGCTTCTGTTTTATCTGTAGTATTATAATAAACGCTTATAGTTTTAGTGTTTTTCATTATATTTATAACAAGTGCAGATCCTAATACTTCATCAGGAGTAGATAATGTAAAATCAGTCGCAACTCCATCAGCTTCTACTTTTTCTATATCCAAATACTTACTATCTAGAATTATTTGTTTAGAATCGTTATTTTCTATTTTGTAAGTAGCCTTCCCTTTTATTATTTCTTTTTCAAAATCCACATTTATATCTAAGTCCAAATGTGTTATTACAGCCTGGTTTGGTTTAGCATGAGAATGAGGTTCTATCTCATATTTATCCGAAACAGTTTGTTTACAATTGCAACTAGCTAGTATCAATATAGCACTACCCAGTATCATAAGTCTTTTATTCATATATTATCTTTTATTATTATTAAAAAAATAAAACTAGTATTTATTTTTTAGTTACACTAATCATTTAAATTTTATTTCACTTTAGCCATAAATATTTTTATATAACTTTCTAATAAACTAACAAACAAGACTAAATATATTTTTATTATTCGAAAACAATCTCGTTTATCAAAAAACACAATTATTTTATATTTTAAAAAACATATCTCCGATTATTTCAATTTAATAATTTATAACAATACTCAAATACTCTAATAAATTTTGTTTTTATTTGTTAATATTCTTATTTTTGCCAGATGAATAACAAAAGAATAGTGATATCAGGAGGACCTAGTGCAGGAAAGACCTCTATAATAAGAGAATTAGAGAAACAAGGACATCATTGTATCCCTGAAATATCTAGAGAAATTATATTAGAAGCTCAAAGAAAAGGTATAGACCAGCTTTTCTTACACAATCCTATAAAATTTAGCGAGTTATTGTTAGAAGGGAGAGAAACTCAATTTTTAGAAACTCATAATACCAAACATAATATTTCTTTTTTTGATAGAGGAATACCCGATATCTCTGCATATATGGACTATTCTAATACCGAATACCCGTCTATTTTCACTGAAAAAAACCAAAAACACAAGTATGATACTGTTTTTTTGCTAGCTCCTTGGAAAGATATACATGTACAAGACAGAGAAAGATATGAGGATTTTGAAACTGCTGAAGAAATATTCACTTATCTAAACAAAACATACAGAGGCTTAGGCTATAAAGTAATCGAAGTACCTATAGGAACTGTAGAAGAAAGAACGCTATTTATACTCAAAGAGGTTAATATTTTATGAGTTTAGCTCATAAAATATTAAATAAATACTGGGGTCATTCCGATTTCAGACCTTTTCAAAAGGAAATAATAGACAATGTATTAGAAAAAAAAGACACTGTAGCTCTGTTAGCTACAGGAGGAGGGAAATCTGTTTGCTTTCAGGTACCAGCCATGTGTATGGATGGAGTATGCATAGTAATATCTCCACTTATAGCTCTTATGGAAGATCAGGTTGAGAATCTAAACAAAAAAAACATAAAAGCGGTATACATTAAAAGTTCTTTGAGAAAAAATGATATCATTACTTTATTTGACAACATTAGGTTTAACGATATAAAATTCATTTATTTATCTCCCGAAAGATTACAATCGGAGGTGGTACAACAGAAGCTTTCTCAACTATCACCTTGCCTTATAGCTATAGATGAAGCTCATTGTATCTCTCAATGGGGTCACGATTTCAGACCTTCTTACCTCAATATTTCTGATATAAAAAAAATACACCCCGACACCCCTACTATAGCACTTACTGCAACTGCTACTAGCGAAGTCATCAAAGATATATCAAAACACTTGGAGTTTAAAGAGTTTAAGGTATTCCGAAGTACCTTTGACAGAGAAAACTTAGCTTACAAAATAGTATACACCGAAGATAAACTAGGTAAGTTATTTTCTGTACTAAATACAAACAAAAGCTCTAGTATTGTTTATGTAAACACTAGAGGTAAAACCAAAGATATTGCTAATTTCTTAAACAATAAAGGAATAAAATCGGCATATTACCATGGAGGTTTAACTGCCAATCAAAAAAAAGAAGCTTATGATAGCTGGATAAACGAAGATGTAAGTAATATAGTTTCGACTAATGCTTTTGGTATGGGAATAGACAAAGGGAATGTAAGTATGGTAATACATATAGACTCTCCTGCTAGTATCGAAAACTATATCCAAGAAGCCGGAAGAGCTGGTAGAGATGGAAATCAATCGGTTAGTTATTTGTTAAACTCTCATTCGGACAAGGCCAGAGAATTAAACAAATACAACGATAGCTTAGCTAATATTGAAGCTATAAAAAACATTTATTCTTTATTAATAAAGAAGTACCGTATCATATATGGTGAACTTTCAAGTTTAAGACATCAATTCAATTTCCAAGAATTCATTGTAACAAATAGCTTAAGTCCTCTACTAACTTATAATTGTCTAAAAGCACTAGACAGAGAATTGGTAATAAGTTACACCGAAAAATCTAGCGATATTTCTTCTGTAAAAATACAAGTAATAGATATTCACAAGTATTTAAGGCTAAACAAAAGCCATACAGAATTAATCAATTTCATACTGAGAAACTATACCGGAATACTTGACGATAGCGTTAATATAAATGAGTTTTATATAGCCAAAAACTTAAAAAGAGACAAAAAAGATATTATTTCAGAATTAAAAATATTAGCTTACAAAAACATAATTTATTATAACTACAAAAAATCGGAACAACAGATAGAATTTCTAAAGCCTAGAGAAGATAATTATACTATTAATAGTATTTCGAGAAACGTTAAGCTTATAAATAAAATAAAAAAGCAAAAGCTATCTAGTATTTTGAAATATATAGACAATAATGACATATGTAGGGCTATAGTATTGTTAGATTATTTCTCTGAAAACAAAAAAGAAAAATGTGGGATATGTGATATTTGCATAATAAACAAGACTGATATAGAAACCATAAAAAACACTATTTTAACATATTTAAAGGATAATAAAAAAGAAACTATAAGCTCTTTAATAAATAATTTCGATTATAGCAAGCTACAGGTTTCAGAAAGTATAGAGAACCTTATAATAGAGGATAAAATAACATTGACTAACAATACTTATATAAATATAAATGAAAAACAAACTTAAGATAGTATTCATGGGTACTCCAGACTTTGCTGTAGGAGTATTAAAAAGCATACTGGAGACAGAGCATGAGGTGGTAGGAGTAATAACGGCAGTTGATAAACCTGCAGGTAGAGGTCGGAAAATAAACACTTCTGCAGTCAAAAAATATTCTTTGGAACAAAATCTTAATTTACTTCAGCCACCTAACCTTAAAGACCCCGCTTTTATAGAGCAACTGAAAGAGCTAAAAGCCGACATACAAATAGTCGTAGCTTTCAGGATGTTACCTAAACAAGTTTGGTCTATGCCTAAAATAGGTACTTTTAACCTTCACGCATCATTGTTGCCTCAATACCGAGGAGCAGCACCTATACATTGGGCTATAATCAATGGAGAGACCAAAACAGGTGTTACCACTTTCTTTATAGATGACAAAATAGACACTGGAGAAATAATCTTAAAAGAGGAAATAGAGATAAAAAACGACGATACGGTAGGTATTCTTCATGATAAACTAATGAAAATAGGCTGTGATTTGGTTGTAAAAACCCTTGATTTGGCTAAAAATGAAGAAATAGAAACTTTTAAACAAGAAAATATTGAATTAAAAACAGCTTATAAATTAAACCCTAAAAACTGTAAAATAGACTGGACTAAAAACACTATAGAGGTTTACAATCATATAAGAGGTCTAAATCCTTTTCCTTGTGCATGGACTACTTTGATCAAAGATAAAAAAGAATATAAAGTTAAAATATACAATATAGAAAAAGAAACAAACAAAGATAAAGCACTAACAACAGGCAAGATATCTAAAATAAACAATAAAGAGATAAAAATATCTACTAATGATGGTTATATTATTATTAAAGAACTTCAAGTCGAAGGAAAGAGAAAAATGAATATTTCAGACTTATTAAACGGATTTGACATTAATGAAAATCACTTATTTTTATAGTATTAAATTATGTTAAAACTTGCTTATATTCTAATCTAATTTAATTTTTGAAATATTTTTTTTTGCATTATTTACATTTTATCCTTTGAAATATAAACTTTTCAAGTTATATTTGTTAAGGTTAAATAATAAAAATATACTAAAACCAAAATTTATGAATAAAAACGAATTGATTACTGCTATAGCAGAGGATGCAGGTATGAGTAAAACTGATGTGCAAAAAGTAATGGAATCTTACAACAACACAGTTACTAAAGCTCTTCAATCGGGAGACAAAGTTACTTTAGTAGGTTGGGGTACATGGGAAGTTTCTAGCAGAGCTGCCAGAAAAGGAAGAAACCCTCAAACAGGTGCTGAGATAAGTATAGCAGCTAGTAAAGGACCTAAATTTAAGGCTGGGAAAGCATTTAAAGATGCTATCAATAAATAATTTTAGACCTTCCTTAACAGTTTTACTTTTAAGGAAGGTTTTTTATACCTCATTTATGAAAAAGGTATTAAAATAAATTTCATAAATAAAAATTGCTAATTTTATAATATGAACACATCCAAAGGAAAACTATTGTTATCTGGCACTTCCATGCTTTTTGATGACTTTTTTAACAGATCGGTACTCTATCTGACTGAGTATAATGATAAAAATGCGATAGCTTTCATACTCAACAAACCTATAGGTAAAAATGTTCAGGAACTAATATCTGGAGTAAAATGTGAATTTGATGTTTATTATGGTGGTCCTGTAGAGAAAGAATGCTTATACTACATACATAGGATTCCCGAACTAATACCAAATAGCGAAGAGGTTTCTAACGGAATATATTGGGGAGGTAATTTTAATGACGTAAAAGATAAGCTTAATAAAAAATTAATATCATCTGATCAGATAAGGTTCTTTTTAGGATACTCAGGTTGGGAAGGAGATCAATTAAACAAAGAAATCCTAAAAAAATCGTGGATATCCGTAGAAAACACACACACTAACATTTTCAATATAAATCATTTAGATTTTTGGAAAAATGAAATAGAACTATTAGGCGATGAATACAAAATTTGGATTAACGCACCTGAAAACCCTTCATTAAACTAATTTTTCCTCACCTTTTTAAGGTCTAATATATTTATAGAATTAACTCCTAGTCCTATTATATTTTTACTAGTAAACCTAAGTACTTCATCATAATATAATGGTACTATAACCGACTTATCCATGATTATAGAATCCATTTTTTTATACAAAACAAGTCTTTCTGACAAATCGTTAGTCTTCCTTGATTTCATATATAGTTCGTCATAGAAATCATCTTTAAAAAAAGTGTAATTAGGTCCATTCGGCGCAAAATTCTTACTATAAAAAAGAGATAAATAGTTTTCTCCATCGGGATAATCAGCTATCCAACTAGCTCTGAAAATAGATAACTGACCTTTAGCCTTAGCCTGCCTAAGACTAGAAGAAGGCATTATATCTATATAAACTACTATACCTATATCTTTTAATTCTTTTTGTATAAACTCACATATATCTCTATATTGAGAATTAGTCGAAATAGTTATTACAGGTTCATAATCCCCTGTAATGTCTTTATATTTATTAAGGTATGAAATAGCTTTTACTTTATCATAAACAAACATTGTATCCTTCATAAAAGAAGGCAAACCTTTAGGTATAAAACCATTATTAGCAGGTATACCTATATTATTCCTTAGATACTTAATCATATTTCTCCTGTTAAAACCATAATTAATAGCTTTTCTTAAAAAAATAGAATTCTTCCCGTTTATAGTATCGGACATATTAAAACCTAAATATTCTGTATTAAGATAGGATGTTTTTATTAGGTTTATTTTATCTGAATATTTGCGATTAAGCTCCCCTTTTACATTCAAAATATTATCTTTATAAGAAGGTGCTATTCCTGAAAGAAAATCAAACTCTCCTTGTACAAACTGCAGAAACTCACTCTGTTTGTCTGGCAAAAAACTTATAGCCACAGCCTCCAAATACGGTAAACTATTACCTTTTTTATCTTTTTGATAGTATAAATTGTTTTTTCTGAAAATTAATTTTGTATTATACTTCCATAGTTTAAACTTAAAAGGACCTGTACCTATAGGTGACAATCCAAATTCATCTCCTAAAACATTCACCACCTCTACAGGAACTACCGAGCAATACTTGGTCGTAAGTAGACCTAAAAAAGCAGGGAATTCCGATTTTAATTCGACACGAAACAAACTATCATTTATAGCTTTATAATCACTCACTTGCTGTAAAACCCAAGCCCCAGGAGAGGCTACTTTCTCATCTAACAATCTGTCAAAACTATATTCAAAATCACTTGCCTTAACTAACCTAGTACTATCCTTTCCAAAAGATTTGTGCTTATGAAAATATACGTCATCTCTTAAGTGAAAATCATAAACAAGTCCACTTTCAGACACACTCCATGATTTAGCTATATCAGGCTCCACATTAAGATTATCATCCAACTCGACCAAACCTGAAAAAAGTTGATTAACAGCCCATATATTAGCCTGGTCTTTAGCAAAAGCAGGATCTAAAGACGATATATTAGTATGCTGATTATACCTAAAAACATCTTTACTTTCATATTTATTTCGATTTTCTTCACTACAAGAAGCAATAAATAATACTATTAAAAAAAGAGGTGAATATTTCATTTTTTTAGGTATAAAAAAAGGTTCTAACTGATAGTTAGAACCTTTTAAATTGTTTTTATTTTTTATTTAGCTATACTTACGGCTCTAGTTTCCCTTATAACAGTTATTTTAACCTGTCCTGGGTAAGTCATATCCGTTTGTATTTTTTGGCTTATTTGGAAAGATAATTCAGAAGCCCTAGTATCGTCTACTTTTTCACTTTCTACAATAACTCTAAGTTCTCTACCTGCTTGTATTGCATAAGCTTTCTGAACTCCTTTAAAGTCTATTGCTATTTCTTCTAAGTCTTTTAATCTTTGTATATAAGAGTCCAAAACTTGTCTTCTTGCTCCTGGTCTAGCTCCTGATATAGCATCACAAACCTGTACAATAGGAGAGATTAAGTTTGTCATTTCTATTTCGTCATGGTGAGCACCTATTGCATTACATACCTCTGGTTTTTCTCCATACTTTTCAGCCCACTTCATACCTAACAAAGCGTGAGGAAGTTCACTTTCTGACTCTGGAACTTTACCTATATCATGCAAAAGACCTGCTCTTTTGGCTAGTTTTGCATTTAACCCCAGTTCCGAAGCCATAATACCACATAGTTTAGATACTTCACGTGAATGTTGTAATAAATTCTGCCCATAAGAAGATCTATATTTCATTCTACCTATTATTTTCACAAGTTCAGGATGTACTCCATGTATACCTAAGTCTATAACTGTACGCTTACCTACTTCTAATATTTCTTGATTTATTTGTTTTTCAGTCTTTTTAACGATTTCTTCAACTCTTGCGGGGTGTATTCTACCATCAGTAACTAAATTATGTAAAGACAATCTTGCTATTTCTCTTCTCACAGGGTCAAAACAAGACAATATAATAGCCTCTGGAGTGTCATCAACTATTATCTCTACACCTGTTGCAGCCTCTAAAGCTCTAATATTTCTACCTTCTCTACCTATTATTCTTCCTTTTACATCATCCGATTCTAGATTAAAAACAGATACACAATTCTCTATAGTTTGCTCTACCCCTACTCTCTGTATAGTGTTCAAAACAAGTTTTTTTGTTTCTTGTAGAACAGTCATATTAGCTTCCTCCATTTGCTCTTGCACAAAAGCCATAGAGTCCGATTTAGCTTTTTCTTTCATAGAAGAAATTAATTCGTCTTTAGCCTCCTGAGCAGAATAACCTGCGATTAGTTCCAAAGCTTCTTCTTGTTTACCTAGTACAGAGTCTAGTTCTAATTCTTTTCTTTGGTTAGTTTCATAAAGATCGTCATATTTATCTTTTTTAGATATAGCTTCTTTGTTTAACCTCTTGTTCCTGTCTAATTCCGAAGAAACTTGAGATTCTTTGTCTCTAATGCGCTTTTCAGCATCAGCTATTTTTTTGTTTTTAACCAATATAACATTTTCATGTTCCGATTTAAGCTCTAAAAACTTTTCTTTAGCTTCTAAAACTCTACTTTTCTTGATAGAAGAAGACTCTTTATGAGCATCTTTAACTATATATTTGGCTTTTTTTTCTGCATCTTTTAGTATTCCTGCCGATTTTACTTTATCGATCACTTTAGCTAATATAAAACCTATTACCAAGGTTGATACTGCTATTATTATTATCATTGAATCCATTTATTTATTTTCCGTATAAAAAACCTACATCAATAATGTTTTTAAACTCCTATTAACAGGTTTAAGGCTAACTAGCATATCAAGTATCCAACTATTTATATTTGGCAGCACTTTACTTACTAAAACTCACCTTTTTTAATTGTTTCGTGTTGAGCTTAACTAACTTTTTACTAATGTAGGCAATAATATTAATTTTTATTAGAGTAATTTTATAAATACTCTATTTTCGAAGATATAGATTTTAGTTTATCTATTACTTCTATCTTTACTTTATCTTTACTTAATTTTTCTGAACATATTTGACTTGCAAACTGTAAAGCACACATAGACAAAACATCTTGTTTGTCTCCTACAGCATAAGTATCTTCTAACTCTGCTATAAGTTTATTTATTTCTTTAGCTGCCATCCTAGTCGACTGTTCGTCTAGCTCGTTAGCAACGTTCAAGGGATAACTCCTACCTGCTATCTTTATATTAACCTTATATGGTTTTTTAGACATATTCAATCTATTGATTTAATTTATCTATACATATATCTATTTGACTCACCAAAGCATCTATCTTATCTTCTGTCTCCTTTACATCTATAGTTCCTCCTTGCAATGTCTTAGATATTTTCAAACTTTCATGTTTTTCTCTTTCTTTTGCCAAAAGCTCTTCCAATCTAAAATTATTTTGTTTAGCTATATCCAAAGATTCTAAAAGCTCTATATTTTTCAGCTTTAAAGATTCATAGTCCAAAGAGAAATTTTCGAACTGTTTATCTAATAAATTAGCTATTTGTAAAACTTCTTCCATTCAAAAAACTTTAAACCATATATTGTACTACTTACAAAGTTAACATACTTAAGCTAAAAAACAATTTTTTTAGCTTAAAATATTTTAAAAAAAATTAAAACCTATATTATAATATTATAGTTTGTTTTCTATCTGGCCCCACTGAAACTATACTGACCTTAACTCCTACTTCTTTTTCTATATAAGAAATATAGTCTAACAAATTCTTAGGCAAGTCTTTACCTTCTGAAACACCTGTCAAATCTTCATCCCACCCTTTAAAATCCTTATATATAGGACTAACATTCTCCTCTTCTACGTTATAAGGGAAATAATCTATAGTTTCTCCTTTATAATTGTAATGAGTTGCTATTTTTATAGTTTTAAAACCCGATAAAACATCAGCTTTCATCATTATAAGTTCTGTAACACCGTTTATCTGTATTGCATATTTTAATGCGACCAAATCTAACCAACCACATCTTCTTGGGCGACCAGTAGTAGCTCCAAATTCCTTACCTACTTTAGCTAAAGTCTTACCATCTTCATCAAAAAGTTCAGTAGGAAAAGGTCCTGAACCCACCCTGGTTGTATAAGCTTTAAAGATCCCGTAAACATTACCTATTTTATTAGGTGCAATTCCCAAACCAGTACAAGCGCCTGCAGCAGTAGTATTCGATGAAGTTACAAAAGGATATGTTCCAAAATCAACATCCAGTAAAGAGCCTTGAGCGCCCTCTGCCAATATACGTTTGTCACTTGCCAAAGCCAGGCTAAAGTATTGTTCACTATCTATAAACTTAAACTTACGTATACTCTCTATTGCTGAATAAAACTCTTCATCAAGTTCTTGCATATCATATTGAATATCTACATTGAAATATTCTAACATACTTATATGTTTATCACATAATTCCTTATATTTATCTTTCCAGTTAGTCAGTTCTATATCTCCTATTCTAAAGCCATTTCTACCTGTCTTATCCATATAAGTAGGACCTATTCCTTTAAGAGTTGAACCTATCTTCAACTTACCTTTAGATATTTCCGAAGCAGCATCCAACAACCTATGAGTAGGTAGTATTATATGTGCTTTTCTGGATATCAGCAATGTTTTTTCAAGATTAACACCACTTTTTTCTAGTTTAACTATTTCTTTGTTAAAAATAACAGGATCTATTACTACTCCATTACCTATCACATTGGTAGAGTTTTTATGAAAGATCCCACTAGGTATAGTATGCAAAACGTACTTTTTAGAATCAAAAATAAGAGTATGCCCTGCGTTAGGCCCCCCTTGAAATCTTGAAACTATATCATATTTTTTAGTAAAAACATCTACTATTTTACCTTTTCCTTCATCTCCCCATTGAAGACCTAATAATAAATCTACTTTATTCCCCATCTTTTTTAGATTCTTTTTTTGTTGTTGCGTAAAAATATAATGAATGCGAGTGTATGTCTATCCCGAATATTTCCTCTACACTTTTCTTTATAGAGTGTATTCTAGGATCACAAAACTCTTTTACTTCTCCCGTATCGGTTAGTATTACGTGATCATGTTGTCTATCGAAATAGCTTTTTTCATAATGGGATTGGTTCTGCCCAAATTGATGTTTTCTTACCAATCCGCATTCTAATAACAATTGTATAGTATTATATAGAGTAGCTCTACTAACTCTATATTTTTTTTGCTTCATGCTAAAATACAGAGATTCTATATCGAAATGCTCTTCTAATTCGTATATATCATGAAGGATTGCGAACCGCTCAGAGGTTTTTCGGTGTTTATTTTCTTCCAAAAACTCAGTAAAAACGTTTTTAACAATTTCTTGATTGGCCTCACTTGTCATTTTTTGTTGTTTTAAAATAAAAAACAAATTTAACAATATTTTTCAAGCTTTTATCTTTTTTACAAATTATTATCTAAAATAGTTATATATAAGTCTACTACAAGTAAATACGTTTTCTTAAAAAACAATTGGAATATAAATAACACAAACAATAACCAATAATACTATAGCTGCAAAAACCGAAGCCCCAGCAGATATATCTTTGATAAATCCTATTTTTTTATGATAATAAGGATGTATAAAATCTAATGTTTTTTCTATAGCTGTATTCAATGATTCTGCAACCAACAGCAAACCTAAACCTATAGTTTGAAACATCCATTGATTGGCATCTATTTCAAAATAAAAACCTAAACAACACAATAAAACAGCTATGAACAGTTGAGCCATAATACTATGTTCGGTAGTTACTAATAAATACAAACCTTTAACGGCATATTTAACACTTTTTATTCTACCTATTATAAAATTATCTTTTTCTGATTTCATATGGATTTTGTAAAACAAAAACGAGTTTTTTAATGTTTAAAAAACTCGTTTTATTAATTATTTGAAAATTTAATTATTTAGAAAGATAATCAGCTATACCTTCGTGAGTAGCTTTTAAACCTTCTTTTTCCGAATTCCAGTTAGCAGGACAAGCCTCACCGTTTTCTTCGTTAAACTTAAGAGCGTCTACTATTCTGATAGTTTCGTCTACGTTTCTTCCCAAAGGTAAGTCGTTAACTAATTGATGACGTACAACACCTGTTTTATCTATCAAAAACAAACCTCTGTAAGCGATAAGTTCTCCTGTAGCCTGTAAGTTATCATTATCATCATAAAAATAATCTCCAGTAAGAACATCATAGTTTTTAGATATAGTTTTATTAGTATCCGCAACTAAAGGATAAGTAACCCCTTGTATTCCTCCTTGTTTCTTAGGCATTTGTAACCATCCCCAGTGAGACTGCTCAGTATCTGTAGAAACTGCAACTACTGCTACATCTCTTTTTTCAAACTCAGCTAATTTCTCTTGAAAAGCATGAAGTTCTGTAGGGCATACAAAAGTAAAATCTTTAGGGTAGAAAAATAATACAACATATTTTTTTCCTAAATATTGATCTAATGAAAAATCATCTACAAACTCAGATCCGTTCACTACAGCTTGTGCTGTAAATTGAGGTGCTTTTTTACCTACTAATACTGCCATTTTTTATGTTTTAAAAGTGATTATTATAATAATTAACAATTCGTCAATTACAATACAAATATATGTATTTATAAAGACATAAAGCAATATACAAATATTAAAATATTATTACAATATAGGTTTTTCTTATACTGCTACTCTATTTAATTTTTTCTTTACAGTACTTATTATATTCTTAAACTTACTTTTTTTACTATAACTATAACCGTAATTATACCCATAGTTCATATCCAATTCTATATCGTTTAACAATATAGCCATATTTGTCAACCTATTTTCTTTGTACAATTTATTAGGAACATGCAATAACTCTCTTCTTGAATGATTAGCTCTAAGAACATAAATAAACATATCGGCATATTCTGAAACCATCATAGTATCGGCCACCAAATGTACAGGCGGAGTATCTACAACTATATAATCATAAGTTTTTTTCAACTCGTAAAACATTTGTTTTATTCTATCTGAAGATAAAACATTAATAGGATTAGGCGGATGAGCACCAATATTTATTATATCTAAATAAGGAAATGAAGAGATATTTTGTTTTATATCTTCTATATTTATATTTTCATTTTTAACATAATCAGTAAATCCTATTTCATGTTTCAAATCCAAATAATTCTCAAAAACACTAGCCCTTAAATCTAAGTTTAACAAAACAACTTTTTTAGATTCTTCAGACAATGTTTTAGCTAAGTTTATAGAATTAAAAGTCTTACCTTCATTACTCATCGTAGAGGTTACAAATATAGTTTTACAATCATTTGACTTAGTATTTATAAAGAAGCCTAAATTTATTTTTATCATTCTATAAGCCTCGGCTAGTAGGCTATACTCTGTCTTAAGGATACCTTCCTTACTTTTAGGAATTTCACCCAAAAACGGAATATCACTTATTTCTTTTAAGTCTTCTTTGCTTTGAATATTATTATTTAAAACAAATTTCAAAGTAACAAAGCCAAAAACAATAACAAGCCCAAAAGCAAAACCACCCAAATAGATCATTTTCCTCCTAGGAAATATAGGACCTAAGCTAGAGTAAGCTATATCTACAACTTTAGAATTAGGAGCCGTTATAGCCAAACTTATAGCGTTTTCTTCTCCCTTTTTAAGCAAATAAACATATAAATCTTCCTTTATTTTCAGCTGGCGCATTATATCTTTACTCTGCCTTTCTTTCATAGGAACAGATATTATTTTATCTATAATTTTATCGTATTCTTGCTTTAATTGAACCAAGGATATAGACAAAGACCCCTTTAAATTATGTAAGCTTCTGTAAATATTCTCTTTATGAGAAGATAATTGTTTGTCTATATTCACTATAACAACATTCGTAATACTCGAATTATCTAAGTACTTATTCCTTTTTAATAACAGATTGTTATACATATTTATCACAGGAACTATCACCTGATCATCTACTCCTATATTAGAGGGAATTACTTTAAAATCAGAATCGTCAGAGTCTATCCTCGAAATAGTATTATTTATTATATTCAAAGAGTTATTGACTCTAAAAATTTCTCCTTGGATCTGATTCGAGTTTTGCAGATAAATATTATTCTCTGCTCCCATATTTATCAACTTATTCTTAGACTTAAAATTTTGTGATTCTATATCGAAACCAGATAGATCTTTCTCTATCATATTAAGTCTATCGTCTATAAATTTTTTGGTTTTTTCGGCTATAATACTCTTGTCGTTTTGAGTAAATTCATTATAAATTAAAACTAAATTATCTAATATAGACTCTGCTTTAGACTTATTAACTCCTTCCATACTTATATCTATCATAGAACTACTACCTACTCTCGATACATTTATCTTAGAACTGTAATTATTTACAGCTCTTTCTAGTGATATTATATTAATAAGACTAACACTTTCATTATTAGAAACTACTTCATTAGGTAATATCATAAAATCACCTATATTTCTGAATTTCATATGCTCCCCGAACAAATGTTTAGATAACACCTTGTTTTCATCATCTAAAAACTCAAATTCATAATTACTTATTTTATTAATACGCAATAAAGTATCTATAGTCATATTAGAAGACTCTTCCGATAAAAGCTCAAAACTAACAGGACTGTCATTTATAAATATTTTATCCTTAAACAAACCTTTATAACTATATTCTATCTGTAAATTTCTGCTTTTAACTAGTCTTTTTATTATTTCTCTCGATTTTATATATAGAATCTCATTTTCTATAGTGCTAGAACTTCCATCTCCATAACCTAAATCACTAAAAGCTTCCAATTCTGAAGACAACTTACTATTATCTTTTTCTTCAACAAAGACTCGTGTAGAAGTTTTATAAATCGACTGTATATCTTTCATATAAAAATAAACCGCTGTAAAACATAAAACTCCACTTAATACAAACCAAAATTTATTTCGGTAATACGCTAATCCTATTTTTTTTAATTCTATTTCGTCCTGCATAATATCCTTTATATAAATAATGAAATTAAAGTAACTAAAAATGATAATGACGATAATAACAAGCTAGTAGCACCACTGATCAAAGAAGATCCAGATTTAGCTCTGTTAGGGCTTATATATACCACATCGTTTTGACTAAGGTAATAAGCTTTAGACTTAAATAAGTCTTTAGAGTTAAAATCGACAGTTATAACTTGTTTTTCAATACCATTATCTCTTATTATCTTAACTTCTTTACGTTTAGCGTATATAGTCATATCTCCTGCCAAACCCAAAGCTTCAAGTAAAGTAACTGACTCATTAGAAATCTTAAAAACACCAGGTCTATTAACTTCTCCTAAAACTGTTATTTTAAAATTCATAATCCTAATAATTATAATATAATCACTAAGGTTAGCTCCTATTTTCTCGGTTAAATCAGCTATAACTTCTTTCTTTGTTTTACCCAAAACATATACTTCACCAATGATAGGTAAAGTTATATTTCCATCGCTACGCACAAGATAAGTTTGCATTTGGGGTTGACCTGATACGCTTGCCGAATTAACGCTAAACGAAGCCACTGGTAAATTATAAGGTTGCGACAATTCTATTTGAGGGGAAGATATCATTACTGAAAGTAAATCTCCTTGTTTAAAAACCACATTACTATTAGTGTAAGCTATATTATCAAAACTATTCAAATCTTCAAAATATTTAACTTTACTTATAGAAGAACAAGACAAAAAAACACCCAAACATAAAATACCTACAACTATTATTCTCATTTATTTCTAATAAAAACTTTAAAACTAACTTAATAGGCAAATAAACAATTTTTATTTTAATAAAAAACCAAAAAAACTATGATTAATTAGTGTTTTGCGTTTATTACACCCGATATAATATTAAGCAAATATGATTCCAAAAAACTCCTTAACAGATAACACAAACAACACTCAGGATAAACGACTATATACTAAGTGTTTACGATAAAAGTATCTGAGAAATAAATAATAGCAGGACATATAAAACCTATTAAAAAACCTATTAAAACTTCTTTCAAATTGTGAGCTTTTTCTTTAAGCCTCGAATATGCTAACAAACCTATAAGCAATATGATTAAACAGATATAATTGATTAGATTTATTTTATATAAATGGCTCAATACAATCAAAAAAGATAAAACACCACTCATAACCATAGTGTGTATACTTACCTTAATTTTAAAAAAGAACAAAATATAAGAAATCACTAACGATAAAGAAAAGCCTAAAAAAGCATAATGTAATTCATCAACAGCAGGTGTTTTCTGTATTGTATTTGAAATAAGGTAAAATAACAGAATAAAAAACAAAAAAGGAAACTTTCTTTCTTCAATAGTATTCAAATTGAAATCACTAATTATTTTTACTTTTTTCAGCACATACAACATAGCCACAGGCACTAAAACACCTGCCAGCACTACGAGTAACACAACTCTATCAACTATATCTCCATCTATATGCTTAGGTAAAAGGTTAAAATAACCAAAAACCAACAACAAGGGTGCTAACACAGGATGAAATACATTCGATATAGTCTTACTCCAATTCATATTTATATTTTTTTTCTTAACCTCGCCACAGGTAAACTCAGCTGTTCTCTATATTTCGCTACAGTTCTTCTAGCTATATTAAATCCTTTTTCTTTCAGTAAATTAGTTATTATTATGTCTGTCAACGGCTCTTTAGCATCTTCTTCACCTATAAGATCCTTCAATATTGATTTTATTTCTTTGGTCGAAACATCTTCTCCTTTTTCATTTTTCAACGATTCTGAAAAGAAATATTTTATAAGTTTAACTCCATGAGGGGTATCTACATATTTACTATTAGCCACCCTAGACACAGTCGATATATCCATTTCTATCTCTGTGCTAATATCTTTTAATATCATAGGCTTAAGATCCTTATCATCTCCTGATAAAAAATATTTCTTTTGGAAATTCATTATAGAACCCATAGTTCTCATAAGAGTTTGCTGCCTTTGTAGTATCGCATCTATAAACCATTGTGCAGAATCTAGTTTCTGTTTAACATACAAAACAGCTTCTTTTTGACTTTTTGTTTTGTTTTGAGTATCCTTATAAGTCTGAAACATATCAACATATTCTGAAGAAACTTGCAAATTAGGTGCATTTCGCCCATTAAGAGTCAATTCTAACTCTCCATCTACTATCCGTATAGTGAAATCAGGTATTATCTGTTGAGCAAACTTATTAGTTATCCCCATAGATCCTCCTGGTCTAGGATTAAGCTTTTCTATTTCATTAATTGCCTGTTTCAAAGTGTTTCTATCTACCGAAAATTTACTTTCTAGTTTAGAATAATGCTTTTTAACAAGTGAATCAAAAGCTTTTTCCATAATATCTATAGCCAAACAAACAGATTCTCTTTGCTCTTTTTTATTTAATTGCAACAACAAACATTCTTTCAAATCTCTTGCTCCAACTCCATAAGGCTCTAGTTTATGTATTACATTCTCTAAAATATCTTTTATTTCATTTTCTGAAACTATTATATTTTGAGTAAATATCATATCATCAGATATATCTAATATATCTCTACGCAAATAACCATCAGAATCTATACTACCTATTAATTGTTTAGATATCTGATATTCGGTATCAGTAAGCTTAAAAGTAGAAATTTGAGTAAGTAATATTTGATTAAAAGTTTCTCCAGAAGCATAAGGAATATGCTTCTCCTCATCATCTACCGAATAATTATTTGCTTTAGTTTTATAAGTAGGAATATCCGAATTACCTATATATTTATCAACATCGACATCAACATCGTTGCTACTATCATATTCATCATTCTCTTTCTGCTCTATAGCGGGATTCTCTTCTATTTCGCTCCTAAGCCTATCCTCAAAAGCCAAAGTAGGCAATTGTATTAGCTTCATCAGTTGTATTTGCTGAGGTGATAGCTTTTGGGATAATCTATGTTCTAGTCTTTGTTTAAACATACCAACAAAGATAAGTTTTTTATATGTTTATTAAAACTATTTATATTTGCAAAAACATTTATTTAATATAAAAATGCAAGAAAACTGCTTCACTTACTTCAACACTACTGTAAATCATATAAATACACATATAGAATTCACTTTCCCTTTCTATTACACTCCTAATATATTATCGACTATAGCTAGTGAAGAAATTCAGAAAATAATACCTAACAACAAAGAATTAGGAAGAATGTATGGCGTTTTGGTTGTCAAAAACACTGATAATGAACTAGGTTACATATGGGCCGTATCGGGCAAGCAACCTTTAATAAACAAAAATAAAGCTGTTCCGCCTATATTTGAACTTTCTGATAAATCTAACTTTTTCGGCAAAGAAGAGGACTTAATCCATCAAATAACACTTAAAATAGATTCTATAGAGAGAGAGTCAGACTATTTATATTTAAAAAAATTATTCGAAACCGAATCGATAAATTCTGAAAACAAAATAAATGAAAAAAGGCTCAAAATGGTCGAAGCCAAGAAAAACAGAAAAAAGGAACGTATAGAAGCCTCTAAAAATTTAAATAAAACCGATTTAGAACTTATTTTGAAAAGGCTATCTTCTCAAAGTATCATAAATAAAAAAGAATTATTACAATTAAAACTCGAAGAAGAACAAAAAATAGAAAATATAAATATAAAATTATCTGTATTTGAAAACGAGTTAAATTCATTAAAAGAAGAAAGAAAACAAAGGTCTATAACCCTACAAAATCAATTATTTGAAGAATATAATTTTCTTAATATAAAAGGAGAAACCAAAAATGCAATAGAGATGTTCAAGGACACTCCTTACTTAAAACCACCTTCGGGAACTGGAGACTGCGCTGCTCCAAAACTATTGCAATACGCCTTTAAAAACGACTTAAAACCTATAGCCATGGCTGAGTTTTGGTGGGGAAAAGCACCAATGTCACAGATAAGGAAACACGGTAATTACTACCCTGCCTGCACGGGTAAATGTGGACCTATACTAGAGCATATGTTAAAACACATGAAAGTAGAAAAAAACCTAATAATAGAAAACCTAGCTAAAGACAAAACCATAGAAATAATACTAGACGACCCTAATTTTGCTGTAATAAACAAGCCTGCCGAATTACTTTCTGTACCCGGTAAACAAATAAAAGATTCGATATATAGTCGTATAAAAACAAAATACCCTGAAGCAACAGGACCTATTATAATTCATAGATTAGACATGTCAACATCGGGAATTATGATAATAGCCAAAAATAAAAACACTCATAAAGCAATACAAGAACAGTTCATCAGTCGTTCTATAAAAAAGAGATATATTGCTGTTTTGAACGGAAAAACCAAAGAATTAAAAGGAGAGGTTAATTTACCTTTAAAAGTTGATTTCAATGAAAGACCCAAACAAATGGTTTGCTATAAAGATGGTAAAAATACTCTTACCAAATGGGAAGTAATAAAACAAAACGACAAAGAAACAAGAATACACTTCTACCCTATCACAGGTAGAACTCATCAATTAAGAATGCATTCTTCTCATTATCTGGGCTTGGATTGTCCCATAAAAGGAGATGATCTGTATGGAACCAAATCGGACAGGCTATATTTACATGCTCAAGACATAGAGTTTAGGCACCCTATAACAAAAAAAACAATAATTATACATCTACCTGCAGAGTTTTAATAACAAAAAACAGTTTAAACTAAAAATATAATCTATTTTTAACCTTATTAAGTTTGAAACATGAATAATATAAAAACCAAATCACTTATAATAATTTTTCTGAGCTGTATATATTCTACAGCCCAGATAAAAACTGTTATTATAGAAACATACAACAAGCGTAACACCTCTTTTATTGAATTAAATAGCGGATTTAAATTGTATTTTGACGATTTAAATCCTAATATAAGAAATTTGACTTATAAAATAACAGTTTGCAATTACAATTGGCAACCTTTAGAGTTCTATACTTCTAGCTTTATAGAAGGCTTCGATAGTGGGTATATAGAAAAATTTAAACAATCCATAAACACATCACAAGAATACACTCATTACCAATTAAAAATACCTAATGAGAGTACTAAAATAATAAAAAGCGGTAATTATCTGATAGAAATACATGATGATGATAACCTTGTTTTTACCAAAAAGATATATATTTATAGTAATAATATAAAAATAGAAGCTAAAACTACAAGATCTTTAAATCCTAAATATTTAAATAAAAAGCAAAATATAGAATTAAGTTTCACTCCTAATATTACTTTGATGCAAAACAGTTCAGACAATATAAAGGTAGTAATTATTAAAAACAATGATTTTAATTTCTCTAAGAAACAAGTGAAACCTAGTTTTGTTACATCAGACAAATGGGTGTTTAAAAACGATAAAAAAACCGATTTCTGGGCAGGAAATGAGTTTTTATACATAGATGCTAAGTCTATATACAACAGTCCTTACAATGTAAAAAGCACCAAAACAAATATAGAGGGCTTACATTTCTATTTGTACGACGATTATATCAGAGCTAATTTCACTTATACATATTTTCCTGATATAAATGGAGATTTTAAAGTAAACAATACTGACTCTGAATACGACAATATAGACTCTGAATATATAAATATACATTTTTCACTAAACACAGGTAAAGAATTAAAGGATGACCTTATTTACGTATACGGAGGTTACAACAACTACAAAACCGAACCTGAAAACTTGATGAAATACAATAAAGAAACCAAAAAATACACTACTAGTATTAAACTAAAACAAGGTTTCACTAACTACAAATATATAACTGTAAACAAGCAAGGCGTTTTAAATGAAATAAAGTTAAATGGGTCTTATTTTGAAACAGAAAACGAATATTCTATTATAATTTACCAAAGAGATATAGATTTCAACACTTTCAGTATAGAGGCTATAAAAACAATAAAGTCCAGATAAACAACTTATCTGGACTTTATTATAATATTTATTAAATATAAAAACCTACCTTAGAGTAGCTCCTATATTTTTTTCAAACCCTTGTAGTAATTTTTGCATTACTTTATCTATCTGTTTATCTTCTAAAGTTTTATTTTCGTCTTGAAGTAAGAAACTTATAGCATAAGATTTTTTTCCTTCTGGTAATTTATCTCCTTGATAAACATCGAACAAATCAACGTTTTTTAAGAATTTTCTTTCCGTCTGAAAAGCTATATTATATATTTCTTCGAAGCTAGCAGAACTATCAAGTACCAAAGCCAAATCTCTTTTTACAGATGGATATTTAGCTAAAGCTTTAACTTTTATATTATCAAAATTGATAGAATCTAACAAAACATCCCAGTTTATATCCGCAGATAAAACCTCTTGTTTTATCCCTAATTTCTTAGCTAAACTAGGATTTACTATACCTAATAAAGCTATTTTTTTCTTATTACAATAGAACTCTAAACCTTCGCTATACAAGTCGTTATTCAAAGGTTTTGTTTTTATTTTACTAAGCCCAACTTTGTCAAATATAGAATTGATAATTCCTTTTAAGAAGAAGAAATCAGATTTACGATTAGTCACAGCCCAACTATCAGCATTTCTTTTTCCTGTCACAAAAACGGACAGATGTTTATCTTCCTGGTATTTATCGTTGTATTTATGATAAGTTTTTCCGAATTCGAATAATTTTAAAGAGCTGTTTTTTCTATTAATATTATAAGCTACAGCCTCTAAACCCCCAAAAAGTAAAGTTTGTCTCATTATATTAAGATCTTTACTCAAAGGGTTCAATATTTCTACTTGACTTTCTCTATCGAAACTTTTGGTCAGTTCGTTATAAGCATCTTTGGTTAATGAATTAGCCATAGTTTCATAAAAACCTACAGAAACCAAATGCTTAGATATAACAGATTCGACCTTATATTTCTTAGAATCATCAAAAGACAATGAACTATTTAGTTTTTTAGACAAGGCTATATTATTATACCCATAAACCCTTAGTATTTCTTCTATAATATCAGCTTCACGTTGCACATCAACTCTATAAGAAGGCACAACTAAACCTAAACCTCCTTCGGTCTCACTACTTAGTTTTATTTCCAAAGAAGCTAGTATATTCTTGATAGTATCTTTAGGTATATCTTGCCCTATAAGTCTATAAACTTTTTCATAAGATATAAAAATCTCAAAATCTTCAATCTTTTTAGGGTAAATATCTGTTATTTCAGAAGTTACTTTACCTCCTGCCATCTCTTGGATTAACAAAGTAACCCTTTTAAGCACATATTTGGTAATATTAATATCAATACCTCTTTCGAATCTAAAAGAAGCATCGGTATTAAGAGAATGACGTTTTGCGGTTTTACGTATACTAACGGCATCGAAATACGCACATTCTATAAATATAGAGTTAGTATTTTCGCTAACACTAGAGTTAAGACCTCCCATAACACCTGCTATAGACATAGGTTCATTGTTTCCGTTACATATAACTATATCTTCGTTATGTAATTCTATTTTAACCCCATCCAAAGTTGTAAATTTGGTTCCTGTAGCTAAGTTTTTAACAGAAATCTTACCTCCTTTTATACTATTCAGATCATATACATGTATAGGTTGCCCTAGCTCGTGTAGTACATAATTACTTGCGTCAACTACATTGTTAATTGGCTTAAGACCTATAGATTTAAGTCTGTTTTGCATCCATTTTGGAGATTCTTTCACGTCAACTCCTGACAACACAAGTCCTGCAAACCTAGGTGTTAAGGCACTATTTTCTATTTCTATTTCTATCTTAGAGGTTCTGTCTTCTATACCGAACATACTCACCGATGGCGATATCATTTCCAAAGACTCTCCTTGTTGTATCATACCAACTCTTAAGTCTCTTGCCACACCAAAGTGACTCATAGCATCGGCTCTATTAGGAGTCAAACCTATTTCGAATATTTCATCTATTTCTATATCAAATATTTCAGAAACTTTAGTTCCTGGTTTCAAATCGTTATCTAAAACCATTATACCGTCATGTCCTTTCCCTAAGCCTAGCTCGTCTTCGGCACATATCATCCCGAAACTAACTTCTCCTCTTATTTTTCCTTTTTTTATTTTGAAAGATTCACCTTTTTCATCGTACAATACAGTTCCTATAGTTGCTACAGCTACTTTTTGCCCAGTATCTACATTAGGAGCTCCACAAACTATCTGTACAGGCTCTTCATCATTACCTAGGTCGACAGTTGTTACTTTTAGTCTATCGGCATTGGGATGTTGTACACAGCTAAGAACTTCTCCTACAACTATACCTTTCAGGCTTCCTTTTACAGACTCATATTCTTCTATTCCTTCTATTTCTAAACCTAAGTCGGTTAATAAATCTCCAGTTTTAGTAGCTTCCCAATCGGTTTTCAAAAACTGTTTTAACCAGTTGTACGATATTTTCATTCTATATATTATTTTAAAAAAGGCAAATATACATAATTGAACATAATAAGAGCTAAATAATATTAATAGTTAAAATTATTTTCATTGCTTTAAAACTGTATTATAAGGTGTTAACAAAAAATGTTATTTTTTTTAGATAAAAGGCTTTTCTAATCGAAAAATACGTCTATCTTTGCACAAGAAAAAAAACGGCCTCGTGGCGCAACTGAATAGCGCACTTGATTACGGCTCAAGAGGTTATAGGTTTGAATCCTATCGAGGTCACTATAAACCATCAAAATACTTGCTATTTTGATGGTTTTTTTTATTTGTTTTACTTCTCTATTAGTACATGGTACTCCCCTTCCCCATTTTGCCACAGTAACACAATAATATACATTTGCTACTATCATATGACACTATCAATAGGTTTAAAAATCTAACATACAATATTATATGATATATAAAAACACACTCACAAAAACAGGAGATAAGGCTTTACTAGGTATAGGTATGTTGATTAATTAAGTAACTTTATGGAACTTAAAAATAAAATCTTAGATAAAGAAACTGTATTGAGATAACTCATTTCAATGTATTCAATGATGCTTCTCAAGATGCTATAAATGGAGTTTTTGAAATCTAATTAGTATAATTTATATATTTCTTAATACACAATACATATTTATTACATTAATAATCACTATATCAGTCGCTTAATCTAAAAAAAACATGAAGAAAATTATATACTTTACCTGTATTATAGCTCTACTGTTTAGCTGTAAAGAAGAAACAGCAATAACCGAAGAAATAAACATAGAATCTCCAGTTACTATTTCTATAAAAATAAATGAAGCATCTATAGAGTATACAATAGTAGATTACCAAAGTTCTAATATAGACAAGACTGGAGTATGCTGGAGCCAAAAAACAAACCCTACTATAGATGATAGTTCGCTAACAGTAGTACTAGATAACGGATATGGCAAAATACAGGCCAATAACCTAGAAGAAAACACTACATACTATGTAAAGGCCTACGCTATGTCCGACGGAGTATACACATATAGTAAGCAAATAGAGTTTACAACACTATCTCTTCTTGCTGTAACTCCTTCTTTCGGAAATATTGTATTTGACAATATAAACACTATCGGTACGGATATATCTTCTACTATAAGCGACAACAAAGGGTACGATATTATTGCCTCTGGGTTTTATATAAGCCTTAACAATACTATAGAAAGCACAGACATAAAAACAACCAGCTCAGGAACTTCACCTAGTATAGAATCTCTTCTTAGCATATTAAACCAAGACACCACATATTACGTTTTCGCCTATGCCACCAACGAATTTGGTGAGTTTTACTCACAATCTACAGAGTTTAAAACTCTTACTAATACTGATATAAAGCCTACTTTAGCAGAGCCACAAATAATTAATATAACTAGTACTAGTTTCAAATATTCTACAGAATATACTCTACAACCCTCCTACTCATGTACAAGTTATGGAATTAAAATATATAATGAAACAAACCCTGATGTAGGCACCCTAATATATGACATGGCTTCTGGAAGTAACTTCTGGAACACCAATACCAATGGAAACCTTGCTATAAACTACCTGAAATATGATATTGATCTTGTTACAAGTAACGAATATAATGTAAAAGCTTTCGCTGTTATTGAAGGAAAAACTTTCTATAGCGATTCTTCTAAAACCTTTAAAATCGAAGACATTGATCCAACCCCCATATTTGGTGATCTTACTATAATTCCCGAAGAAAATGGCGGTTTAACAAACATGAGTGTAACTTTAAAACCAAACACCTCTATAACCGAGTCTTATATGGAAATATACAGCGATTCTGCACTAGACAGCCAAAACCTGATATATAACATTAAACTTCTTATTGATAGCCCGAATATATCCGATTTATCAGTTCCCTATGCTCCAGGAGTA